>JAEWFB010000038.1 GCA_023389095.1 Actinomycetes bacterium | reverse complement strand
CGACGTCGAGCTGCCCGACGGCCTCGACGCCGACCTGGGCCGCGAGCTCGTCGAGCGCGCCCACGAGGTGTGCCCGTACAGCAACGCGACCCGCGGCAACATCCCCGTCGAGCTGCGCGTCAGCTGAGCCACGCCCTTCCACCCCTCCACGAGAACCCCTCCATGAGAACCCCTCCACGAGAACCCCTGCACGACAAGGAGACCCGATGACCGACAGCACCACCGCCACGACCCCGTCCGCTCCCACCCCGAGCGCGCCCCGCGAGGTGCGCCTCGTGTCCCGTCCCGTCGGCTGGCCGACGCTCGAGAACTTCGAGGTCGTCGCGAGCGAGCTGCCCGAGGTCGGCGAAGGCCAGGTGCGCGTCCGCAACGTCGTCATGTCGGTCGACCCGTACATGCGCGGCCGGATGAGCGACGCCAAGTCGTACGCCGAGCCGTACGCGCTCGGCGAGGCGATGCACGGGGGGGCGGTCGGCGTCGTCGAGGCGTCGCGGGCCGAGGGCGTCGCCGTCGGTGACCACGTGCTGCACGGCCTCGGCTGGCGCGAGGCGGCCGTCCTCGACGCGTCCGCTGTCCGCGTCGTCGACACGACGATCGCGCCGGCGTCGGCCTATCTCGGTGTGCTCGGCATGACGGGCCTCACGGCCTACGCCGGGCTGACGCGCGTGGCGGGCCTCAAGGAGGGCGACGCCGTCTTCGTCTCGGGGGCCGCCGGGGCCGTCGGCAGCGTCGTCGGCCAGGTGGCCAGGGCGCTCGGCGCGAGCCGCGTCATCGGCAGCGCCGGCTCCGAGGAGAAGGTGCGCCACCTCATCGACGACCTCGGCTTCGACGCGGCCTTCGACTACCGCAGCGGGAAGGTGTCGACGCTGCTGCGCGAGGCCGCCCCCGACGGCATCGACGTCTACTTCGACAACGTGGGCGGCGACCACCTCGAGGCCGCGATCGGCTCGCTCAACCTCGGCGGGCGCATCGCCGTCTGCGGCGCCATCTCGGTGTACAACGCGACCGAGCCCCAGCCGGGCCCGCGCAACCTCGCGCGCCTCATCCAGACGCGTGGCACCATCACCGGCTTCCTCGTGGGCGACCACTGGGACCTCGCCGGGGAGTACGCGCAGCGCGCGGCGGGCTGGCTGGCCGACGGCACCCTGACGACGCGCGAGACCTTCGCGGACGGGATCGACCACGCGGTCGACGCGTTCCTCGGCGTCCTGCGCGGCGAGAACACCGGCAAGATGCTCGTCCGCCTCTGACGGACGGCCCCCAGCGGGCCTGCCCCGGCCGCGCGAGGCCGCGGGTCAGCCGATGAGCTCCTGGAGCAGCTCGACGGCCCGGCCCGCGGCCGCGTTGCCCGCGGGGTCGCGCACGACGGCGGCGATGCGCCGAACCGGTCGGGGGGCGGCGACCGGCAGCACGGCGACGTCCGTGGGGACGACGTGCGCGGCCAGCTGCGGCACGACGGTGATGCCGACGCCTGCCTTGACGAACGCGATCGCCGTGTAGTGGTCCTGCGCCTGGACCGCGAACCGCGGCCGGAAGCCGGCGGCCTCGCACGCGCTGGACAGGATCCGCGAGCAGGCGGTGTTCGGCAGGTCGTTGCGGATCCACGTGTCGCTCGCGAGCTGGGCGAGGCCGATCTCGTCCTCTCCGGCGAGCGGGTGGTCGGCGGGTAGCACGGCGACGTAGGGGTCCACGGCCAGCGGCACCCGCCGCGAGCCCTGCGGGTCGGTGGCGCCGGCGACGTCGACGACGATGTCGAGGTCCGGCGTCGGGCCCGCGTGGTCGGGGGCCTCGGTCAGGACGAGCTCGAGGGTGAGGTCGGGCAGCTCGGTCGTGAGGCGGCGCGCGAGGATCGGCATCCACTCGGCGCCCGCCGAGGCGAAGTAGCCGATGGTGAGCCGGTCCGAACGCCCTTCGCGCAGGTCGGCGACGACGCCGTCGAGGCGGGTCAGCTGGCCCATCAGCTCGTTGGTGTTCGCGACGAGGGCGATGGCGGCGGCGGTGGGGGTCAGGCCGCGTCCCTCACGGGCGAAGAGGGTCAGCCCGGTCTCCTTCTGGAGCGCCGAGATCTGCTGGCTGATGGCCGAGGGCGTGAACCCGAGGTTGTCGGCGGCGGCCTGGATCGAGCCACTGGCCATGACCGACCGGAAGACGCGGATGCGATGGGTGTCGAGCACCCCTCAACAGTACAGCGAGGCTTAAGGTTCGTGAAGCAAACATCGCTTGTGCTGAATAGTTAAGAGTTGGATCATGGAGGCATGACGACACGCCTTCTCTCCCGCGCCTCCCTCTCCTCCCTCCGGTCCATGGCCTCCACCCAGCGCCGCGGCCACCTCGCCGGACTGCTCCGGCCGGCCGCCGACCGCGACCTCGACCGCATCAGCGCCGACCTGCTCTACCTCGCCCAGGCCGACCCGGCCGCCCACCGCTCCGCAGTGCCGTCCCCCGACCGCCACACCACCCCGGTCGACCTCGACGCGCGGCGCGCCCAGGCGTCCGGCCGTGGCGTCCTCGGGCACGCTGAGCAGCCCGGGCACGCCCAGGCCAGCTGACGACGCCCGCGCGTCGTCACGCGGCACCACGAACGGCCGACCGGGCACTGCCCGGCCGGCCGTTCGTGCGTCCGGCGTCGGCCGGCCGGTGCTCAGCCGCCGACGTACTCGGCGAGGTGCTGCCCGGTGAGCGTCGAGCGTGACGCCACGAGCTCGGCGGGCGTGCCCTCGAACACGACGGCACCACCGTCGTGCCCCGCGCCCGGGCCGAGGTCGATGATCCAGTCGGCGTGTGCCATGACGGCCTGGTGGTGCTCGATGACGACGACCGACTTGCCGGCGTCGACGAGCCGGTCGAGCAGGCGCAGGAGGTTGTCGACGTCGGCGAGGTGCAGGCCGGTCGTCGGCTCGTCGAGGACGTAGACCCCACCCTTCTCGCCCATCCGCATCGCGAGCTTGAGCCGCTGGCGCTCCCCGCCGGAGAGGGTGTTGAGCGGCTGGCCGAGCTTGAGGTAGCCGAGGCCGACGTCCTCCATCCGCTGCAGGATCGACGCGGCCGCAGGGGTCTTCGCCTCGCCCGCCGCGAAGAACGCGTGCGCCTCCGCCACGGGCAGGTCGAGCACGTCGGCGATGTTCAGGCCGCCGAACGTCAGTTCGAGCACGGACGCCTGGAACCGTTTGCCACCGCACTCCTCGCACAGCGTCGCGACGGTCTCCATGAAGCTCAGCTCGGTGTAGATCATCCCGTTGCCGTTGCAGCTCTCACAGGCGCCCTCGGAGTTCGCGCTGAAGAGGGCCGGCTTGACGCCGTTGGCCTTGGCGAACGCCTTGCGGATCGGCTCGAGCAGCCCGGTGTAGGTGGCCGGGTTGCTGCGGCGCGAGCCCTTGATCGCGCCCTGGTCGATGACGACGACGTCCTCGCGGCCGGCCATCGACCCGTGGATGAGCGAGCTCTTGCCCGAACCGGCGACCCCGGTGACGACGCAGAGCACGCCGAGCGGCACGTCGACGTCGACGTCCTTGAGGTTGTGCGTCGAGGCGCCGCGGATCTCGATGGCCCCCTTGGCGTCCCGCACGTCGTCCTTGAGCCGGGCCCGGTAGTGCAGGTGCCGCCCGGTGAGGGTGTCCGACGCCTCGAGGCCGTCGACGTCACCCTCGAAGCAGATCGTGCCGCCGCCGGTGCCCGCCCCCGGGCCGAGGTCCACGACGTGGTCGGCGATGACGATCGTCTCGGGCTTGTGCTCGACGACGAGCACCGTGTTGCCCTTGTCGCGCAGCTCGAGCAGCAGGTTGTTCATCCGCTGGATGTCGTGCGGGTGCAGCCCGATCGTCGGCTCGTCGAACACGTACGTGACGTCGGTCAGCGCCGAGCCGAGGTGGCGGATCATCTTGGTGCGCTGGGCTTCTCCGCCCGAGAGCGTTCCCGCCGGCCGGTCGAGCGACAGGTAGCCGAGCCCGATCTCGACGAACGAGTCGAACAGGTGCAGCAGGTTGCCGATGAGCGGTGCGACGGACGTGTCGCTCACCCCGCGCACCCACTCGGCGGCGTCGGTGATCTGCATCGAGCACACGTCGGCGATGCCCTTGCCGTTGATCCTCGAGGAGCGCGCGGCCTCGTTGAGGCGGGTGCCCTCGCACGCCGAGCACGGGGCGAACACCGCGGCACGCTCGACGAAGGCCTTGATGTGCGGCTGCAGCGAGTCGACGTCCTTGCTGAACATCGACTTGCGGATCTTGGGGATGAGGCCCTCGAAGGTCACGTTGATCTTCTCGACCTTGACCTTGCGCGGCTCGGCGTAGAGGAAGTCCTCCCGCTGCTCGGGCGTGAAGTCCTTGATCGGCACGTCCGGCGGCACCGCCACCTTGTACGCCGCGACCATCCAGCCGTCGGCGGTGTAGCCCGGCACGAGGATGGCACCCTCGACCAGCGACCTGCTCTCGTCGACGATGGCCGCGAGGTCGAGGTCGGACACGCTGCCGCGACCCTCGCACTGCGGGCACATGCCGCCGAGGTAGACGACGTTGCGCGCGATGCGCTTCTCACCCGTGTCGGACGTCATGATGCCGCTCGCCTTGCGCGTCGGGACGTTGAAGGCGAAGGCCGTCGGCGGGCCGACGAACGGCTCGCCGATGCGGCTGAAGAGGACCCGCAGCATCGCGTTCGCGTCGGTGGCGGTGCCCACCGTCGAGCGGACGTTGGCGCCCATCCGCTCCTGGTCGACGAGGATCGCCGTCGTGATCCCCTCGATGACGTCGACCTCGGGCCGGGCCAGGCTCGGCATGAAGCCCTGCACGAAGGTGCTGTACGTCTCGTTGATCATCCGCTGCGACTCGGCGGCGATGGTGCTGAAGACGAGCGAGCTCTTCCCCGAGCCGGACACGCCGGTGAAGACGGTGAGGCGCCGCTTGGGGATCTCGACGCTGACGTCCTTGAGGTTGTTCTCGCGCGCGCCCGCGACGCGGATGAGGTCGTGCCGGTCGGCGGCGTGCTCCCCGGTCGCGGCGGCTCGCGTCGCGTGCGCGTCGGTCGTCGTCGTGCCCATGCCCATCGTGTCTCCCCGTGTTGGCTGCTCGTCGCTGCTCGCCGGCGCTCGTGTGCGCGGCCGTCCCGAGCCTAGGTGGCCCGGCGCGGTCCCACGGTAGACACGGGCAGGTCTGGGGCGCTTCTCGATTCCTGACCGGTGGCCTCGCGCGGCTCAGCCTCGCATCAGGTCCTTCGCCTTGTCCGCGGGCAGCAGGTCGTGCCGCACCGGCTCGCGCGTGAACGACCCGGTGCCGTGCGACACCGACCGCAGGTCGATGGGGTAGCGGGACAGCTCCGACGCGGGCACCTCGGCGTGCACGACGGTCCACCCGCCGTCGTCGCCGACCGCCTCGGCCGGCTCGGTGCCGAGCACCTGGCCGCGTCGACCCCGGAGGTCGGACATGACCGCACCGAGGTACTCGTCGGCGATGGTGATGTCGACGCGGTCGATCGGCTCGAGCAGCGCCATGGTCGACTCGTTGGCGGCCTCCTTGAGGGCCAGCGCCGCCGCCGTCTGGAAGGCGACGTCGGAGGAGTCGACCGAGTGCGCCTTGCCGTCGACGAGCGTCACCCGCACGTCGACGACCGGGTGACCCGTGAGCAGGCCCTTCTCGAGCTGGTGGCGGGCGCCCTTCTCCACCGAGGGGATGAACTGCCGCGGGACGGCGCCGCCGACGACCTTGTCGACGAACTCGAACCCGGCACCCCGGGGCAGCGGCTCGATCCGGATCGAGCACACGGCGTACTGCCCGTGGCCCCCGGACTGCTTGACGTGGCGGCCCTGCACCGAGCAGACGCGCACGAACGTCTCGCGCAGGGCGGTGCGGTACGGCTCGGCCTCGACCGTGACGCCGTAGCGGTCGGACAGCTGGGCGATGAGGTCGTCGACGTGCGCCTGGCCCATCGTCCAGAGGACGACCTGGTCGGTCTCGGCGGAGTGGTCGAGGCGCACCGTGACGTCCTCGGCGACGATCCGCTGCAGCGCGCCGGCGAGCTTGTCCTCGTCGGACTTGGTGGCGGCGCGGATCGCTACCGGCAGCTGCGGCTCGGGCAGCAGCCAGGGGGCGACGACCGCGGGCCGGTCGGAGGCGGAGAGCGTGTCGGAGGTCTCGGCACGCGTCAGCTTCGAGACGAGGACGAGCTCGCCGGCGATGGCGTTGCCGCGCGGGCGGTGCGCGTCGCCGAAGGGGGAGGCCAGGGGCCCGACGCGCTCGTCGTCGTCGTGCGCCGGGTGGCCGGCGACGTCGTGACCGACGAAGTCGCCCAGGTGGCCCGACACGTGGACGGTGTCGTCGACGCGCAGCGTCCCGGAGAAGACGCGCACGAGGGAGAGCCGGCCCACGTAGGGGTCGGTCGTGGTGCGGACGACCTCGGCCACGAGCGGCGCGTCGGGGTCGCAGACGACGCCGGACACCTGGCCGCCCGCCGGGGTCGTCACGATGGGGAGCGGGTGCACGGTCGGGTCCGGGAAGGCGCGCTCGATGATGCCGAGCAGCTCCTCGACGCCGGCGCCCGTCAGCGGCGAGACCGGCAGGATCGGGAAGAACGAGCCGAGCTCGACGGCGGTGCGCAGGTCGGCGAGCAGCGACGTGGTGTCGAGGGTCTCGCCCTCGAGGTAGCGGTCGAGCAGCGTCGCGTCCTCGGACTCCTCGATGACCGACTCGATGAGGGCGCTGCGGGCGTCCTCGTGCTCGTCCGACGTCTCGCCGGTGAGCAGGCCGACGACGCCGGTCACCTGACCGCCCTCGAGGACCGGCCAGTGCGTGGCCCGGGCGTCGCCGAAGGTGCGACGGCACGTCTCGACGGTCGCGGCGAAGTCGGCCCGCGGCTGGTCGAGGTGGGTGACGACGACGGCGCGTGGCATGCCGACGGCCGCGCACTCGCGCCAGAGCAGCGACACCGGCCGGTCGATGTCGTCGGCGCCGGACACGACGAACACGGCCGCGTCGGCGGCCCGCAACCCGGCCCGCAGCTCGCCGACGAAGTCGGGGAAGCCGGGAGTGTCGAGCAGGTTGAGGGCGACGCCACCGCTGTCGAAGGAGGCCGTGGTCAGGCTCGTCGTGCGCACGTGGTCGGTGGTGCCGGGTCCGCCGGTGCGCTGGCCCGGGACGCGTGCCGCGAGCAGGGCCTCGAAGAGCGCCGTCTTGCCGGCGCCGCCGGGGCCGACGAGGACGACGTTGCGGATGTCCTGCGGCGAGGCGGGGCTGGGGGCCGCAGGAAGGTCTGATCTGCCGGGCGTCTTTGCCATGACCCCACCTTTCTCCTCCAGCCCCGCGGCCACAAGGGAATGCGCCACGCGCCGCCCGACGCCCCGGGACACCGGTGTGAAACACGGGTGCGACGTGTCGGTGGCGGGTGGTTGGCTTGGCCCATGGACCTCCGGAAGTACGGGCCGGTGCTCGCGAACCGCGACACGCGACGCGCACTGGTGCTCGGCTTCCTCATCCGCGTGCCGATGTGGGCGGGGGGCGTCATCCTGACGCTGCACGTCGTCACCAGCCTCGGCCGCAGCTACGGCGCCGCCGGGCTCGTCTCTGCGGCCTCGACGCTCGCCGTCGCGATCTCCGGCCCGTGGCGCGGCCGGCTCCTCGACCGGATCGGGCTGCGCCGCACGGTCGGTCCATCGCTGCTCGTCCAGGTCGTCTGCTGGTCGGTCGCGCCCTGGGTCGGCTACGCACCCCTCATCGGGCTGGCGGCGCTCGCCGGCCTCTTCGTCGTGCCGACGTTCTCGATCCTGCGGCAGGTCATCATCCGGTCGGTGCCGAGCGAGCAGCGGCGCACCGCCCTGTCGCTCGACTCCTCGGCCACCGAGCTCTCCTTCATGGCGGGCCCCGCCATCGGCGTGTGGCTCGCGACGTCGTGGCAGACCGGATGGGCGCTGTTCGTCTGCGAGATGGCGGCCGTGGCCGCGGGGTGCGTCCTGTGGCTCGTCAACCCGCCGCTGACGACCGCTCCCACCACCGGGGGCGCCGACGCCACGGACGTGGCAGATGCCATCGACGCCATCGACGCCACCGACGACGCCCAGGCGCCGGCACCGCGTCGGGCGATCCACGGGTTCGTCACGCTCCCGGTCGCCGCCGTGCTGCTCGCGGCCGCGTGCTCGACGCTCGTGCTGTCCGGCACCGACGTGTCGGTCGTCGCGGCGCTGCGCAGCTTCGGCTCCACCCGCTCGATCGGCTGGGTGCTCGCGCTCTGGGGCCTCGGCTCGCTCGTCGGCGGCCTCGTCTACGGCGCCTGGCACCGGTCGGTCTCCGTCTTCTGGCTCCTCACCGGGCTCGCGGCCACCACCGCGCCCGTCGCCCTGGCCGTCGGCGTCCCGAGCTTCGCCGTCCTCGTCACCGTGTGCGGCCTGCTCTGCGCGCCCACCGTCACGGCCACCGTCGAGCAGCTGAGCCGGCTCGTGCCCGAGCGGCACCGTGGCGAGATGATGGGCTGGCACGGCTCGGCCATGACGGCCGGATCTGCCCTCGGGGCCCCGATCGCCGGGTTCGCGATCGACCGCGGTGGGTGGCAGTGGGGCTTCCTCGTCGTGTCGGCCATCGGCCTCGTCGTCGCGCTCGCCGGCGCCCTCGCGCCCCGCGGACGCCGGCGCGTCCGCCCCGACGCCGACACCCCCGTGGCGCCGGCAGCCCTCGCTCCCGGCCTCGATTCGGTCCCCGGCGCTCCGGCTGCTACCCTTGAGCACTGACCAGTCGTCCACGCATCGTGCCCCCGGGCCGGAGCGCGGACGACGTGCAAGAGAAGCTCGCTTCCACCCGCGTCGACCAGTAG
>JAEWFB010000626.1 GCA_023389095.1 Actinomycetes bacterium | reverse complement strand
GGCCAGCCGGCGCGCCGCCTCGAGGCCCACGACGGCGGTGCGGCTGCCTCGTTCGGGCCGCTCGGGCAGCAGCCGCCCGACGAGCCCGAGCACGCGTGTCGTGGTCGCCGGGGCGAGCCCGCGCACGCGGATGCCGACCCAGGCCAGCGGGGTCAGCACGACCATCGGCCGGCCCGCCAGCACGCCGTCGACGATGCGTCGGGCGGCCCGCTCGGCGTCGACCGACAGCAGCGGAAGGGAGGCGGCCGGTGCGAACCACGCGTACTCCGCCGGCGCGTCGCCGGAGAACGCCGCACGCTGGTGCGACCCCGTGCGCATGAGGCCGGGCACCACGGTCGTGGCCGTGACGCCGGAACCGCTGAGGGCCGCCGCCAGCCCGTCGGAGAAGCCGACCGCACCGAACTTCGCCGTGGCGTAGGGCAGCAGGTGCGGCGGCGACACCATGCCGCCGATCGAGGTGATGGTGCCGATGCGTCCCCGGCCACGGCGCTGCATGTGCGGCAGCACCGACATCGCGGCGTGGATCGGGCCCCACGTCATCGTCGCGATCGCGTCCTCGAAGTCACCGAGAGCCATGGCCCGCGCGGGGCCGACCTGGATGATCCCGGCCACCGTGAGCAGCACCTCGATGGGCCCCACCTCCTGCTCGACGTCACCGACGAGCGCACCGACGGCGCGGGCGTCCCTGACGTCGCACGCCCGCGCGTGCACCTCACCCTCGGGTTCGAGCTGCTCGACGGCCGCGACGAGCTCCTCCTCGCCGCGCGCGGCGACGACGACGCGGTGTCCGCGGGCGAGCAGCTCGCGCGCCAGGAGCAGGCCGAGCCCGCGGGAGGCGCCGAGCACCAGGGCCACCGGTGCCTCGCGGCCGTCCCCGGGTCGTGTCGTGCGCTCTGCCGTCATCGTCGGTGCGGGGTCCATGAGGTCTCCTCTCGGGACGTCCGAGTGGCTGCCCCCGGTCGGGCCGCGCGCTCGTTTCGTGCCCGACGTGCCGGGTAGGTCCCGGACATGAAGGCTGTCTGCTGGTGGGGCATGGAAGACGTCCGCGTCGCCGAGGTACCCGAACCGACCATCGAGCACACGACGGACGCCATCGTCCGGGTCACCTCGACGGCGATCTGCGGGTCCGACCTGCACCTGTACGGCGTGCTGGCCCCCTACCTGCGCCAGGGCGACGTGCTCGGCCACGAGTTCATGGGGATCGTCGAGGAGGTCGGCCCCGGCGTCGGGACGCTCCAGCCCGGGGACCGCGTCGTCGTCCCGTTCAACATCTCCTGCGGCCGCTGCTGGATGTGCGCGCGCGGGCTCTTCGCCCAGTGCGAGACGACGCAGAACACCGAGCACGGCAGGGGTGCGAGCCTCTTCGGCTACACCAGCCTCTACGGGTCGGTGCCGGGCGGGCAGGCGGAGTACGTGCGGGTGCCGCACGCCGACTTCGGTCCGGTCGAGCTGCGCCACGGCCTGCCGGACGAGCGGTACCTCTTCCTGTCCGACATCCTGCCCACTGCGTGGCAGGCGGTCGAGTACGCCGGCGTCAACGGCAGCGACACGCTTGCCGTCCTGGGCCTCGGGCCCGTAGGCCAGCTCGCTGTGCGCAGTGCCGTGCACCGGGGTGTCGGGCGCGTCATCGGCGTCGACCTCGTGCCCGACCGGCTCGAGCTCGCCCGTGGCAGCGGCGCCGAGGTCGTCGACCTGTCGCAGGTCGACGACGTCGCGGACGCGCTGCGTGACCTCACCGACGGCCGCGGTCCCGACGCCGTCATCGACGCCGTAGGGATGGAGGCGCACGGCAACCCGTTGTCCGAGAAGGCGATCCAGTTCACCAGTCGCCTGCCCAAGGCCGTGGCACGGGCGGCCGTCGAGCATGGAGGCATCGACCGGCTCGCCGCCCTGCACACCGCCGTCGACGCGGTGCGCCGAGGCGGCACGGTGTCGATCAGCGGGGTCTACGGCGGTACGGCCGACCCGATGCCGATGATGGACCTGTTCGACAAGGGCCTGACGGTCCGGATGGGCCAGTGTCACGTGCGGCGCTGGTCCGACGAGCTGCTCGACATCGTCGACGCCGACGACGACGTCCTCGGCCTCGAGTCGTTCGCCACGCACCACGGTGCCCTCGACGACGCGCCCGACCTGTACCGCACCTTCCGCGACAAGCAGGACGGCTGCCTCAAGGTGGTGCTGCACCCGTGACCCCGTCGACGGACCCCGCCCCGCAGGCCTCCCCGTCCTCACCCAGGTCCTCGTCCGGGTCCTCCTCCGGCGGGACGGCCGGCCCCTCGACCCGGGACCAGCTGGTCGTCTACCTCCGCAACCACGACGCCGCTCTGGTGGCCGCCACCGCGCGGCTCGAGCTCACCGCACGCAGCCATCGGCACGCGTCGGCGCGGCAGGTCCTCACCGATCTCGTCGCCGAGACGCGGACGGACCGCGACGAGCTCGGCCGCCTCATGCACGCCCTGGGCATCCCACCGAGCCGCGCCCAGCGCGCAGCGACACGGCTCGGCGAGCGCCTGGGCCGGCTCAAGCCCAACGGCTCGTGGTCGCAACGCACGCCGCTCACCGACGTCGTCGAGCTCGAGGCCCTCGGCCTCGCGGCACTCGGGACGCTGCGGATGTGGCAGACCCTGCTCACCTGGCAGACGCTCGAGGGGATCGGCCCGCTCACGGCGACCGTCGACGACCTCGACCTGAGGGCGCTCGTGTCGACCGCGCTCCGACGCGTGGGGACGCTCGAACGCCTCCACGACGAGAGCGTGCGCTCACTCGTCCACGGACGCGTCGACCTCGACGGTCACGACGGCGGGTAGGGGGCTGCGGCGAGCACCTTCGCGAGGTGAGCGGCGTTGGCGGCCAAGGTCGCCGTGGTGCTCGCCACCGTGTCGGGCGTGGAGCCGAGGTCCTTGTAGTCGGTGCCGTGCATGGCCTCGCCGTTCCAGTAGGTGACGCCACCCGCGGGAATCGTGAACCCCACGTCGTTGAGCGACTGGAAGAGCGCCGCGCTGATGTGGTGGGCGCCGTCCTCGTTGCCGACGACGACGCCGACCGCCACCTTGCCGTAGGTGCGCAGACGGCCCTCGTCGTCCTTCTCGGACAGCTCGGCGTCGAGGCGTTCCAGGACGCGTTGGCACACGCTGCTGTGCTGGCCGAGCCAGGTGGGGGTGGCCAGCACGAGGATGTCGCTGGCCAGGACCGTGTCCCGGATGCCGGGCCACTCGTCGCCGTCGCCCATGTCGAGCTCGACCCCCGGGCGGACGTCATGGTCCACGACGCGCACCACCGACCCGGTGACATCGTGCCGGGCCAGCTCGTCGAGGACCTGCTGGGCGAGCAGCTCGGTGCTCGACTCCGCAGGGGAGGGACTGAGCGTGCAGTTGAGGGCGGTCGCGCGCAGCGGCATCGGGGCTCCTGGGGATCGTGTCCGGTCGTGTCCGGTCGGCCGGCGGGTCCGGCCTGTCCCGGCCCTACCCGCCGCACGTGCGGTCAGTCGGTCGGCAGGTCATCGAGCAGCGCCGCCTGGCACGGTCGGAGCGCCGCCTCGAGGATGGTGCCGAGGACACGGTGGGCGTTGTCGGGCCGAAAGCGGAAGTGCCCGGCGCTTCGCATTCCGGCTTTTCCCGCGTCGCATCATGTGCGAGGGTCGAAGAAGACCCGAGCGGTCCAATCACGTGCCGACTCTTGTCGTACCAAACGACGGAGGACCCGGCATGACCGCTTCCACCCGTACGCCCAATCCCGCCCCCACCGAGGCCACGCGCGCCAGCAGCACGAGGCGCAGCGAGTCGGCACGCGTGCACGCCGAGCGCGACGCCCGCACCGACGAGCTCTTCGCCGCCCTCGCCATCGCAGGAGGCCCCGACACCCCCGAGGGACACGGCGTCGTCGACCAGATCTTCTCCCTGCACGTCGACCTGTGCGACGGCCTGGCCCGCCGCTACTGCAACCGCGGCATCGAGCGCGACGACCTGCTTCAGGTGGCCCGTCTCGCCATGGTCAAGGCCATCCACCGGTACCGCCCCCGGGTCGGGGCCTCGTTCGCCGGCTACGCCGTACCGACCGTCTCCGGTGAGCTCAAGCGTCACTTCCGCGACCACGGCTGGGTCGTGCGCCCCTCCCGCCGCGTCCAGGAGCTGCGTCTGGCCCTGCGCACCAAGCGCGAGGTCATCACCCACGAGCTGGGCCGCACCCCCACCCGCGAGGAGCTCGCCGACGCCCTCGGTGTCGACGCGGCCGCCATGGGCGAGGCGGAGGGCTCCGACTCGAGCTTCCGCCCGCTGTCGATCGACCTGCCCAGCACCACCGGCGAGCAGAACCACGTCGCGGACTCCGTCTGCGAGGACGACCCCGCCCTCGAGCAGCTGTGCGACCACGTCGACCTGGGCCGCGCCCTGGCCGGCCTGTCGCCCCGCACCCGCCGCGTGCTGCACCTGAGGTTCGTCGAGGACCGCACCCAGCGCGAGATCGCCACCGAGCTCGGCGCGACCCAGATGCAGGTCTCGCGCCTGCTCGGGCGCACCTTCAAGCAGCTGCGCAGCGAGCTCGACCACCCGGAGCCGCTCGCCGGCTGACGGCCCGGCCGGACCCGAGAGACGCACCGTGAGGAACCGGGGGGACACCCCCGGTTCCCGGCGTCCGGAGGACCGTGGCTAACCGGTACCGGTGGCCCCGGGACGACGCGAGCGGCCCAGGGCCCGGCGCGGGGACGTGCGGACCGCCGGCGCCGTCGCACTCCCGGACGAGAGCACCTCGTTCGCGATGTCACCGATGCGGCGACGGCTGCTTCGGGCCGCCGACCGCAGCAGCTCGAACGCCTCGGGCTGCGTCATCGCGTCGCGCGCCATGAGGAAGCCGACCGCGCGCTCGATGGGGGCCCGGTGCTCGAGCGCGTACGTCAGCTGTGCTGCCAGCTCTCCGGCTCGTTCGGCAGCCACGGCAGCGCGCATCAGCTGCTCGGCGACCGTTGCGAAGCGGGTGAGCGCGCCGACGAGGTCATCACCCCAGTCGACCGGCGTGTTCCGGTAGACGTTCAGGGTGCCCACCGGTGCACCGTCGAGCTGGACGGGCACGCCGAGCACGGCGCGGATCCCGCTGCCGGACAAGGCCTTCGCGAGCCGGTGCCACCGGTCGTCGCCGGCGAGGTCAGGCACCGTGACGGGCTCGCGTCGCACGTAGGCGTCGACGCACGGGCCCTCGGAGGCCTGCAGCTGTGCATGCTCGAGCCGGCGACCGGCATCGTCGGTGGCCACGACGTAGCGCAGCTCGCCCGACTCGTCAGCGAGCATGATGCCGGTGCCATCGACCCGGAAGAGGTCGTCGCACGCCACGGCGATGCTGCGCAGCGAGGGCTGCAGCAGGGCACCTTCGTCGGCGCTCCCGAGCACGGACAGCCGGGCTGCGAGCGCCTCGGGGTCGACCGAGGCGCTGCGTCGCTCGGACTCGGTCTGGGACGTCATGGGGGCCTCGCTCACGGACGGGTACCTTCTCGACGCTACCCACCCATGGTCCGGCCAGACAGGCCTCAGCCGGCGTCGTCGCCGGGGAGCAGCCCGGTTCGGAGCACCGCCTCGGCCACGTCGCGCAGCTTGCGGTTGTGGTTCTGGCTGACGCTGACGAGCAGGTCGAAGGCGTCGTCGTGGGTCAGGTGGTGCAGAGCCATGATGATGCCGACGGCGGCACTGATCGTCCGGTTGGTCTCGAGCGCGAGGTGCAGGTTGTCGCGCTCCAGCCGTAGCGCGACGGCGAGCTGCGCGAGCCGCACCACCGGCCGGGCGGCCCGGTCGGGGCTGCGCAGGTGCCGGACCACCGCGTCGAGCTCCGGCGGTGGGTTCTGGTCGCGCACACCGGCCGCGGGCTCGACCCCTTCGGCGGTCAGCACCTCGACGAGTCGCTCCAGGGCAGCGAGGGCCTCGGGTGAGACCGACGCGGCCGGTCGAGGCGTGCGCGCCGTGACGCGTCCGCGCCCGTCCGCGAGGCCGTCCGCGAGGCCGTCGTCCGGGGCCGCCGGCCGCGCCGAAGGTGCCCGGCTGGCCGAGGGCGCGGGCCGGACCGGTGACGTGGGTCCCGTTGCTGCCGAAAGGTCCTCGGGGTTCATGCCTTTCCCTCCCCGGGCAGGCGGCCCGTGCCGAGCAGGTGCTCGGCGACGTCGGCGACCTTGCGGCGACTGTT
>JAEWFB010000435.1 GCA_023389095.1 Actinomycetes bacterium | reverse complement strand
CGCCAGCGGTGCACACGCCCGAGGAGGATGTCGCGCACTTCTCCGGCCGCCTCCGCGACCCGGAGGTCCGCTCTTGGGTCGCCGAGGCCGGGGGCGAGGTCGTCGGCTTCGCCCTGAGCACCCAGCACTCCCTCGACGCCCTCTACGTCCGGCCCGGGCTGACCGGCCACGGCATCGGCTCCCTGCTCCTCGACGCGGTCGAGCAGGCGCATCCCGACGGCTATGAGCTGTGGGTCTTCGAGTCGAATGCCGGTGCCCGCCACCTCTACGAGAAGCGCGGCTTCGTCGTCGTCGAGCGGACCGACGGGGCCGGCAACGAGGAGGGCGCACCGGACCTCCGCATGGCGTGGCGGCCGGGTCGGGCCTGACCCCGCTCACACGCGCGCCAGCAGCCCCTGCCCGATCTCGCCGATCGACCCGACGCCGACGAGGCCCATCGTCAGGTCGAGCTCGGCGATGACGTTCTCGACGACCGCCGCGACTCCGGCCGGTCCGTCGATGGCGAGGCCGTAGACGTGCGGGCGGCCGAGGAGCACGGCATCCGCCCCGAGCGCGAGCGCGACGAAGACGTCGGCACCGGTGCGGATCCCGCTGTCGAGCAACACGACCGGGCCCGGACCGACGGCCTCGCGGATGCCGACGAGGGCGTCGAGCGAGGCGACCGCGCGGTCGACCTGGCGGCCGCCATGGTTGGAGACGACGATGCCGTCGACGCCGGTCTCGAAGGCCCGGCGCGCGTCGTCCGGGTGGAGGATCCCCTTGACGAGGATCGGAAGCGAGGTCCGCGAGCGGAGCGTCGCGAGGTGCTCCCAGGAGAGCGCGGGGTTGGAGTAGATGTCGAGGAACGTCTCGACGGCCGCCCGCGGCTCGGGCGAGGTCAGGTTGGCCCGCAGGTCCCCCGGGTGCGAGCGGGACATCTGCACGAGGCTCCTGACCGCCCCGACCGTCGGCCGCACCTTCTCGCGGGCGGCACCGGCCGCCGCCGCCACCCGCTGGGCGACGAGCTCGCGGAAGCGCGGGTCCGAGGTGTACTGGGCGATCCCCTGCCCTCGTGCGAACGGCAGCGAGCCGAGGTTGAGGTCCTGCGGTCGCCAGCCGAGCATCGTCGTGTCGACGGTGACGACGACCGCGCGCGCCACCGCGGCCTCGGCCCTGCCGACGAGCGAGTCGACGAGCCCCTCGTCCGTCGACCAGTAGAGCTGGAACCACCACGGCGTCCCACCCATCGCCGCGGCGGTCTCCTCGAGCGGGTTGCAGCCCTGGTTGGAGAAGACGTAGGGGACGCCGGATCGCGCGGCGCCCTGCGCGATCTTGACGTCACTGTCGTCGGTCACCAGGCAGCCCGCACCGACCGGCGCGAGGAGCACGGGAGCCCGGAGGTCGAGACCCAGGACCTGGGTGGTGAGGTCGCGCGTCGCGCGGCCGTGGAGCATCCGCGGGACGACCCGCCAGTGGTCGAATGCCTCGCGGTTGGCCCTCATCGTGGCCCCCTCACCGGCCCCGCCCGCCACGTACGCCCACGCGTTCGCGCTCATCGCGCGGCGCGCTCGTGCCTCGAGCTCTGCCGCGTCGGCGGGCACGCTCGGCCGCCGGCCGAAGACCCCTGCGCGGTAGATCTCACCCTGGCGGCGGCGTCCCGGCCCGATCGTGTCCTCGTCGACCATGCGCTCACCCTGCCACGCAGGCACGGGTCGCGAGGCCGGGGCGTAGGTTGCGCCCATGAGCGACCACGACGCGCACCACTGGGACGACCGGTACGCCGCGGGCCAGGCGCACGACCACGTCCACAGCGACCCCAACCCTGAGCTCGTCGCCCTGGTCGCGGACACGGCGCCGGGCCGGGCCCTCGACCTCGGCACCGGTCGTGGCCGCCACGCGATCTGGCTCGCGGAGCAGGGCTGGCGGGTCGTCGCCGTCGACTTCTCCCCGGTCGGCATCGAGCAGGCGCGAATGCAGGCCGCCGCCGCGGGCGTCGACGTCGACTGGGTCGTCGGGGACGCCCGGACGTGGACCCCACAGGGGGCTCTGCCCCCCGTGCGCCCCCCGAACGACGCGCGTGCTGAGTTCGACCTCGTCGTCATCGCCTACATGCACCTGGAGGCCGAGGCGATGCAGCGGGCGGCCTCCTGGCTGCGACCCGGTGGGCGACTCCTCGTCCTCGGTCACGCGGTGCGCAACCTGGCCGAGGGCCACGGCGGACCTCAGGACCCCCGCTACCTGCACACGCCGGAGTCGTTGCGGGAGAAGGCATTGGGCCTCGAGGTCGACCGGTGCGAGGAGGTCGTGCGGCACTCACCCGAGGGCGACTCGATCGACGTCGTCCTCAGTGCGCGGCGCGCGCCGTGAAGTGCAGGATGACGTCGTGGACGTGGCGCGCCTTGTCGTGCCCGCGGAGCTCCACCTCGTAGACGTGCCCGCTGATCGTGATCGCGACGGTCGCCGCCTCGACGAAGCCGCCGAGGAAGGACTTGTTCGACACGAGTGACACGGCGTGGACGTGCTTGTAGGGGATCGAGGTCAGCGCGACCTTGCCGCCGACGTAGGACTCGTCCTGGAGCACGACCCGCAGGTTCGTCAGGCCGATGAACCCGGTCCCGGCGCCCTTGCCGTCGTAGACCGCGTAGACCTCCTCACCGTCGAGGAGCCCCTGCTGGACCGTGTCGAGCTGGTCCCGGATGTCGTACTGGATGTCCGCCATGGGCCCAGCGTGTCAAGCGCGCGAGCTCTGCGCCCACAGGTTGATGCCGCCGTCGACGGCGTGCCGGTCGATGCGCTTGAGCTCGTCGTCGGTGAACCCGAGGTTGGCGACGGCATCGAGGCTGTTGTCGAGCTGCTCGACCGACGAGGCACCGATGAGGGCCGAGGTGACCCGCTCGTCGCGGAGCACCCAGGCGATCGCCATCTGGGCGAGCGACTGGCCGCGCCCCTTGGCGATCCGGTCGAGCGCGCGGACGTGCTTGAGCGCCTCTTCGCTGATGAGCGACCGGTCGAGGCTCTTGCCCTGCGCAGCGCGGGACCCGGCGGGGATGCCCTTGAGGTACTTGTTCGTCAGCATCCCCTGGGCCAGCGGGCTGAAGGCGATGCACCCGACCCCGGTCTGCCCGAGGGTGTCGAGGAGGCTCAGCCCGTCCTCGGCCGGTGACTCGACCCAGCGGTTGAGCATCGAGT
>JAEWFB010000397.1 GCA_023389095.1 Actinomycetes bacterium | reverse complement strand
CCCTCCTGCTCTGCGCGGCCGCGGGTCAGCGGGCGGTCCGGACGGCCGGGCCGGTGGGGGAGCTCGCCGACGAGCAGGCCGTCGTCACGCTGGTGGGCCGGGCGGCCGCCGACCCACGCCCGGTCGGTACCGACCCCTCGGCGCCCGAACGCGCCGGCCCGCCCCTGTGGGTGGTGCGCCTCGACGCCGAGAACGTCACCGGGCGAGGCCGCAGCACCATGGTCTCCACGCCGGTCCTCGTCATCGGGCGGGGTGCGGGCTGGGGCGATGTGGGGTGGCGCGACGAGCTCGTCGTCGTCGGTCGGCTGTCGCCGGCGCAGGCCGGGGACGACGTCGTGGCCGTCGTGTCGGCCACCGGGGCTCCGCGCGTCCGGGACGGCCCCGGCACGCTCGTCGACGCGGCCGACGGGGTCCGGGCGCGGTTCCGCGACGCCACGGAGGGGGTGTGGCCGGACGCGCGGGGTCTGGTGCCGGCTCTCGTCGTCGGCGACACGTCGCGCACGCGGGCCGACCTCACCGACGCCATGCAGGCCACCGGTCTGAGCCACCTGTCGGCCGTGTCCGGCACCAACGTCACGCTCGTGCTCGCCGCCGGCCTGGGGCTCTGTGGCGTGGTGCGGCTGCCGCGTCGCTGGCGCCCGCTCGTCGCCTTCGGCCTGCTCGTCGGGTTCGTCGCGCTGGCCCGACCGGAGCCGAGCGTCGTGCGCGCCGCGGTCATGGGCTGCGTCGGCCTGATGGCGCTGTCCACGTCGCGACGCCGGGCGGGGGTCCCGGCGCTCGCCGGCGCGGTGGCGGTCCTGCTCGTGTGGGACCCGTGGCTCTCCCGGTCGTTCGGCTTCGCGCTGTCCGCGGTGGCGACGCTCGGGCTGCTCGTGCTCGCCCGCCCGTGGGGCGAGCGCATCGCCGCGGTGCTGCCGCGACGACTGGCGCCGCTCGGTCCCGTCATCGCCGTGCCGGTCGCCGCCCAGGTCGTGTGCGCGCCGCTCGTGGCGCCGTTGCAGGGCAGCGTCTCCCTGGTCGGCGTGCTCGCCAACCTTCTCGCAGCACCCCTCGTCGCCCCCACGACGATCGTCGGGGTCGTCGTCGCCGTCCTCGCGACCGTCTGGGTGCAGCCCGCGGCGCTGCTCGCCTGGGTCGCGGCGGTGCCCGCTCAGGGCGTCGCGGCCGTCGCTCGCTGGTGCGCCGAGCTGCCCGGCGGGTCCGTGCCGTGGGGAGACTCCGGTGCGGCCGCGGTGCTCCTCGCTGCCGTGTCGGTCGCCGCGTTGCTCGCCGGCCCCTGGGCCTGGCACCGCGGTCGGCACCGGCCCCTGGCCGCGGTGGCCGTCGTCGTGGTCGTGGCCGGCGGGGCCACCCCCACGAGCCTGCTGTCCTGGCCGCCGCCGGGTTGGGTCGTCGTCGCGTGCGACGTCGGCCAGGGCGACGGGCTCGTCGTCGACACGGGCGAGGGGCATGCCGTCGTCGTCGACACCGGGCCGGAGCCGGACCTCATGCGCGGGTGCCTCGACCGCCTGGGGGTGCGCGTCGTCGACCTCGTCGTGCTGACGCACTTCCACGCCGACCACGTCGACGGGCTCGCCGGCGTCCTCGACCGCCCGGTGTCCGAGGTACGCACCTCGTGGGTCGCCGACCCCGTCGACGAGGCCGACAAGGTGGCGCGCCTGGCGCACGCCGCCGGCGCGCGCCTCGGCACGCTCCGCGCCGGGGACCGCCTCGTGTCCGGTCCGGTCTCGGCCGAGGTGTGGTGGCCGGCTCGCCGCATCGACGCCGGGTCGGTGCCGAACAACGCCTCAGTGGTGATGACCCTGCACGTCCGCGGGGTCACCGTCCTGTTCGCCGGCGACGTCGAGCGTGAGGCGGCGGCCGCCGTCGTCCACGAGGCCGCCCTCGACCCCGGCCGGTGGGGCCCTGTCGACGTGCTCAAGGTGGCCCACCACGGGTCCTCGAACCGGGACGACCGGCTCCTCGACGCCGTCTCCGGGCGGCTCGCCCTCATCAGCGTCGGTGCGGGCAACGACTACGGCCATCCGGCCCCGGCCACGCTGCGGGCCCTCGACGCGCGCGGCTTCGAGGTGCACCGCACCGACCTCGAAGGCGACGTGGCCGTCGTCACCGACGGTGCGGGCGGCGTCCGGGCGGTGCACCCGTGACCAGGTCAGCCGGCGTCGTCGCCCGCCTCGGCGAGCTCGAAGTCGGCGAAGTCGAAGCCGGGCGACACGAGGCAGCTGACGAGCGCGTCCTCGGGGCCCGGACGCGTCCGCTGCCAGGCTCCGGCCGGCACGACGGCCTGCGCGACCTCGCCAGCACCCACGTCGGTGCCGACGACGACGGAGCCCTCCGTGGCTGGGGCCGGCCCGGCGCCGCCGACCTCGAGGACGACCCGGCCGGTGTGCGCGAGCCACACCTCGTCCGAGGCCACCCGGTGCCACGCCGACGACTCACCCGCGGGCAGGAGGAAGTGGATGAGGGTCGCCGTCGGGCGCACCCGGCCGTCGGCGAGTGTGACGACCTCGGTGGAGGCCCACGTCTGCCGGTACCAGCCGCCCTCGGGGTGGGGGCTCAGGTCGAGGGCGGTGGCGAGGTCGGGGCGCATGGCTCCATCCTGCCGCCCGCCGTCAACCCGCCGCCTTCTTCTTCGGCGGCCACGGGAAGAACCCGCTCGTGCGCCGGACGTACTCGGCGTACTGCGGGCGGCGCTCGCCGATGTCCTTCTCCAGCAGCTTCTTTCCCGTGCCGGCATAGAGGTTCCACACCATCGCCGCGGGGGAGAGGACGGTCAGCACTCCGGGCCACGCGCTCGCGGTGACGAGGAAGAGGCCCGTCCACACGCACGCATCGCCGAAGTAGTTGGGGTGGCGGGTGTAGCGCCACAAGCCGGTGTCGAGGACCGTGCCACGGTTCGCGGGGTCCGACCGGAAGCGCGTCAGCTGGAGGTCGCCGACCGACTCGAAGAACAACCCGACCGCCCACACGAGTACCCCGAGCCACAGCACCCAGCCGAGCCCGCCCTCGACGACCATGGCGACCTGCACGGGCAGGGAGACGAACCACATGATGACGCCCTGCGGCAGGTAGATGTGCAGCAGCGCGTACGTGTTCGGGTTGCCGTCGGCGCGCTTCATCATCGCCTCGTAGCGCGGGTCCTCGCCCTTGCCCCGCGACCGGCCGTAGATGTGCGCTGCGAGGCGCAGGCCCCAGACCGCCGTGAGCACGAGGGCGAGCCACCGGCGCAGGCCGTCGCCCTGACCGCCGGTCGCGAGAAATGCCGTCAGGGCGATGGCGGCGAAGCCGAGGCCCCACGTGACGTCGATGACGGCCTGCTTGCCGACGCGCACCGCGACGGCGAAGGTGATGCCGAGGACGACGACGACCGTCAGGGCCGTGAGCCCGAGCAGCGTCACCATGACCGCACCGGTGGCAGGTGGCTCCGGCCGTCGGCCGTCCCCTTGACCGCGAGGATCTGGTCGACGCCCATGCGGCCTTCCTCGAACGCGAGGGCGCCCCCGACGAGGTAGAGACGCCACACGCGTCCGACCTCCTCGCCGACCATCTCGACCACGCGGTCCCAGTTGGCCTCGAACGTGTCGTACCAGGCGTTGACGGTCCACACGTAGTGCTCGCGCAGCGCGTGGACGTCACGGACCTCGAGGCCCGCCTGCTCGATGAGGCCGACGGTCTCGCCGACCGGCCGCATGTGCATGTCGGGGGCGATGAAGGCCTCGATGAACGGGCCGCCGCCGGGTCGGGTGGTGCGCGACATCTGCTGGATGAGGACACGGCCTCCGGGCCGGAGCAGTCGGTGGATCTGCGCCGTGAACGCCGGGTAGTTCTCCTTGCCGACGTGCTCGCCCATCTCGATCGAGGACACCGTGTCGAACGGGCCGTCGGGCACCTCGCGGTAGTCCTGCAGGCGGATCTCGACACGGTCGACGAGGCCGCGTTCCCGGATCCGCTCGTCGATGAAGGCCTTCTGCTCGCTGGAGATCGTCACGCCGACGACGCGGGCGCCGTGGTGCTCGGCGGCATGCAGGGACAGCGAGCCCCAGCCGCAGCCGATGTCGAGATGGCGTCCGCCGGGCTCGATGCGGAGCTTGCGGCAGACGAGGTCGAGCTTGTCGCGCTGGGCGTCCTCGACGGTGTAGCCCGGGTCGGTGCTCGTCCAGTAGCCACACGAGTAGGCCATCTGCGGGTCGAGGATGAGGGAGTAGAACTCGTTGCTCAGGTTGTAGTGGTGCTCGATGGCGCTGCGGTCCCGGGCCCTGCTGTGCAGGCGCCCGCGAAGGCGAGCCTGCGACGCCGGCGGCTCCGGCGGCAGGCCCACCACACCGAGGTCGAGCGCCGTGCGGATGGCGCGCGGTGCCAGGGTGGCGAGCGTCGCCGGGCGGAGCGAGCCCGCGCCCAGCTCGCGGGCCCGGGCCCAGACGCGTCGGAACCCGTCGAGCAGGTCGCCCTCGACGTCGAGCTCGCCCGTGACGTACGCCTGGGCCAGACCCAGCTCGCCCGGGTGGCGCACGAGCCGGCGCAGGGCCCCGGGGTCGCGCAGCACGACGGTCGGGGCGTCGGAGGGGCCGGCGACGCTGCCGTCCCAGGCCCGCAGCCGCACCGGCAGGGTTCCGCCGAAGAGTGGTGCGACGACGTCGGCGAGGCGGGCTGCGACGTCGTCGTGGGCGCCACAGGGGCCGGCCGGCGCGCG
>JAEWFB010000333.1 GCA_023389095.1 Actinomycetes bacterium | reverse complement strand
GTGGTCGACCGACCCGGGGCCGCGTGCACGAGCCCCGCCTGGCCGAGGCGCAGCAGCGCCTCGCGCACGGGCGTGCGGCTCACCCCGAGCCACGCGGCGAGGTCCTGGTCGCGCAGGCGCTCCCCCGGCGTCAGCGTGCCGTCGACGATGGCGTCGCGGAGGCGCTGGTGCACGTCGTCCCGCAGGAGCGGTCGCGGCGCGAGGGACTCGCTCGGGATCGGCATGCAATATATTGCACATCGCCAAGCTCACCGTGTCAACGGCACCGGTCCGGCGTGGACACCGCACCCAGGCCCGCGTGCGCCTCACTACAGTCGACCCGTGTCCCCCCGGTCCGTCATCGCCAGCGCCCGACGCCTCGTCGTCAAGGTCGGGTCGAGCTCGCTGACCGGACCGGACGGTGGCATCGACCACGACCGGCTCGTCGCCCTGGCCGACGCCCTGGCCGGGCGCCACGCCGACGGCACGCAGGTCGTCCTCGTCAGCTCCGGCGCCATCGCGGCCGGCATCCACCCGCTGGGCCTCGGCACGCGTCCCCGCGACCTCGCGACCCAGCAGGCCGCGGCGTCGGTCGGCCAGGGCGCCCTCCTGGCCGGCTACACGGCGGCCTTCGGCGCACACGACATCACCGTCGGGCAGGTGCTGCTCACCGCCGACGACGTGACCCGGCGGACCCACTACGCCAACGCCCGCCGAACCCTCGAGCGCCTCCTCGACCTCGGCGTCCTGCCGATCGTCAACGAGAACGACACCGTGGCCACCTCGGAGATCCGCTTCGGCGACAACGACCGTCTCGCCGCGCTCGTCGCGCACCTCATCGACGCCGACGCCCTCGTGCTGCTCTCCGACGTCGACGCGCTCTACGACGGACCGCCCTCACGACCCGGCACGACCCGGATCCCGCTCGTGCGCGGCCCGGAGGACCTCGTCGGTGTCGAGATCGGTGGCACCGGCTCCAAGGTCGGCACCGGCGGCATGACGACGAAGATCGAGGCGGCCCGCATCGCGACGGCCGCGGGAGTCGTCACCACTGTCACCGCCGCCGACCGCGTCGTCGAGGTCCTCTCCGGCGGCGACGTCGGCACGGTCTTCTCCCCCATCGGGGTCCGCGGGCGCTCTCGCCGCCTCTGGCTCGAGCACGCGACCACCGCTCGCGGCCGGCTCCTCGTCGACGACGGCGCCGTCGTCGCCCTCGTGCAGCGCAAGAAGTCGCTCCTGCCCGCCGGCATCGTCGCGGTCGAGGGGACCTTCCACGAGGGCGATCCCGTCGACGTGTGCGGGCCGGACGGCACCCCCGTGGCTCGCGGTCTCGTCAACTACGACTCCGCCGAGCTGCCCGCGCTCCTCGGCCGGTCGACGCGTGAGCTGGCCCGCGACCTCGGCCCCGAGTACGAGCGCGAGGTCATCCACCGCGACGACCTCGTCGTCCTCTAGGCGGACTCGAGAGGGAAACGCCAGAAGCGGTCACGCATCCGGATGAACGCGTGACCGCTTCTGCGACAGTACTGCTCGCCGTTCTCAGTGGTGCGTCGCGGCCTCCGCGCCGACCCCGGTGAGCGAGCGGACCTCCATCTCCGCGTACTTCGCGGCGTCGAACTCCCGGCTCGTCACCGTTCCGATGTACCCGAGCAGGAAGCCGAGCGGGATCGAGATGATCCCCGGGTTGTCGAGCGGGAACCAGTGGAAGTCGACGCCCTGGAGCATCGAGGGGCTCTTGCCCGTCGCAGGGTCGACCGCCTTGCCCGACACGACCGGGGAGAACACGATGAGCGTGATCGCGCTGACGAGTCCGCCGTAGATCGACCACAGCGCCCCGCGGGTGTTGAACCGCTTCCAGAACAGCGAGTAGAGGATCGTCGGCAGGTTCGCGCTGGCCGCGATGGCGAACGCCAGGGCGACGAGGAAGGCGATGTTCTGCCCCAGGGCGAAGATGCCGCCGACGATGGCGATGGCGCCGAGGACGAGCGCCGCCATCCGCGCGACCTTGACCTCCTGCTCCGGCGTGGCCTTTCCGTGCTTGACGACGGTGTTGTAGATGTCGTGCGACAGGGACGCGCTCGCGGTGATGGTGAGGCCCGCGACGACCGCGAGGATCGTCGCGAACGCCACGGCCGAGATGATCCCGAGGAGGATCTCGCCGCCGAGGTGGAACGCCAGCAGCGGTGCGGCCGAGTTGACGGCCCCGGGTGCGGCCTTGATCTCCTTGGCCCCGACGAGCTCGGCGGCACCGAAGCCGAGGACGAGGGTGAACAGGTAGAAGATCCCGATGAGCCAGATCGCCCAGACCACCGACCGGCGCGCCTCACGGGAGGTCGGCACGGTGTAGAACCGCATGAGCACGTGCGGCAGGCCGGCCGTGCCGAGCACGAGGGCCATGGCCAGGGAGATGAAGTCGACCGGGTTCTTGTACTGCAGGCCCGGCGCGAGCAGGTCGCGGGTGGCACCGTCGGCGGCCTTGGGGGCCGAGGCGGCCGCGTCACCGAGCAGCTGGCTGAGGTTGAAGCCGAACTGGCCGAGGACCCACAGCGTCATGACGCCGGCGCCGATGATGAGCAGCACGGCCTTGATGATCTGCACCCACGTCGTGCCCTTCATGCCGCCGTAGATGACGTAGAAGATCATGATGAGGCCGACGACGGCGATGACGACCCGCTGGCCCACCGCGCCCTCGACACCGAGCAGCAGTGCGACGAGGCCACCGGCACCGGCCATCTGGGCCAGCAGGTAGAAGAACGACACGACGAGCGTCGAGATCGCCGCCGCGATGCGGACCGGGCGCTGGCGCAGCCGGAAGCTGAGCACGTCGGCCATCGTGTACTTGCCGACGTTGCGGAGCAGCTCGGCCACGAGCAGCAGTGCGACGAGCCAGGCGACGAGGAAGCCGATCGAGTAGAGGAAGCCGTCGTAGCCGTTGAGGGCGATGGCTCCCGCGATGCCGAGGAAGCTCGCCGCCGACAGGTAGTCGCCGGCGATGGCGATGCCGTTCTGGCGGCCGGTGAAG
>JAEWFB010000200.1 GCA_023389095.1 Actinomycetes bacterium | reverse complement strand
CAGAAGGCGGCGCTCGGCGAGGTGATGCGCCTGGTCGGCGAGGCCAACGCCTACGTCTCGCGCACCGAGCCGTTCAAGCTCAAGGGCGAGGACGAGCGCGAGCGACTCGCGACCGTGCTGCACACGCTCGTGCAGGCGGTGAGCGACCTCAACACGCTCATCTCCCCGTTCCTGCCGCACGCCGCCAACCGGGTCCACGCCGTCCTCGGCGGTTCCGGCGACTTCATGCCGATGCCGCGGCTAGAGGTCGTCGAGGACCTCGACGACGCCGCCCGGTCCTACCCCGTGATCACGGGGGAGTACACGACGACGCCGCGGTGGGAGCCGCGCCCGGTCGTCGTCGGCACGCCGATCGCCAAGCCGACCGGCGTCTTCGTCAAGCTCGACCCCGAGGCCGTCATCGAGGCCGAGCGCGGGCGCCTCGGCGGTACCACCCCCGACGCATGAGCCCGCACTCCTCGGGGCACCGCGGCCTGCCCGACCGGCCCGACCCGCTGCCGATCGACGTCGTCGACAACCACGTCCACCTCGACATCACCCGCGAGGGCGACGAGCCGTTCGACGTGGCGGAGGCGGTGGCCCGGGCCCGGCAGGTCGGCGTGACGCGGATGGTGCAGGTCGGCTGCGACCTCGAGGGCATCGCCTTCACCATCGACGCCATCGACCGCTTTCCCGAGCTGCTCGGCGGAATCGCGTTGCACCCCAACGAGGTTCCGCGCCTCGCAGCCGCCGGGCGCCTCGAGGAGGCGTACGCGGAGGTCGAGCGTCTGGCCACGCGCGAGCGCGTCCGCGTCATCGGCGAGACCGGCCTCGACTACTTCCGCACCGGGCCCGAGGGCGTCGCGGTGCAGCAGGACGGCTTCCGCTGGCACATCGACCTCGCCAAGCGCACCGGGCGGGCCCTGCAGATCCACGACCGCGACGCCCACGGCGACGTCCTGCGCATCCTCGAGGAGGAGGGTGCGCCCGAGCACACGGTGCTGCACTGCTTCTCCGGCGACGCGACGATGGCCCAGCGCTGCGTCGAGCGCGGCTACCACCTGTCCTTCGCCGGCACCGTGACCTTCAAGAACGCCCGCGGGCTGCGCGACGCGCTCGCCGCGACGCCCCTGGACCGCCTCCTCGTCGAGACCGACGCGCCCTACCTCGCCCCGAGCCCGCACCGGGGCGCGACGAACGCGTCCTACCTCGTGCCGGTCACCCTGCGGGCCATGGCCGGCGTGCTCAACGTCGACGTGCCGACGCTGTGCCGCGCGGTGTCCGAGAACAGCGAGCGCGTCTACGGATCGTGGGCGCGCAGCGACGCCGACGAGGCCTCGGCCAAAACGGGACAGACCGCCTAGCGCACCCGCCCACGAACCGCTCGGCGACCGGCGGCGTCGTTACCGAAACTTGACCTCGCGGTGGGTTGTCGGTCACTGTGGACGACTGTTGGCCGGCTGCAGCCCCGCATCGACCTCGTCCCGACGACGTGAAGAGGAGCCTTTCGAGAGCGCGTTGCACCCGGGTCGTTCGACGTTCGGAGTGTTTTGGTTTCGCGCAATCTCAAGGTCCTCGCCGTTGCCGGCGCCGCCGTCGTCCTCACCGGTGGTGCGGTCGGAGCGGCCCAGCTCGACAAGTCCGTCACCCTCTCGGTCGACGGAAAGACCTCTTCAGCCCACGTGTTCGGCAGCACCGTCGGTGACCTCCTCGACTCCGAGGGCATCACCACCAAGCCCGGCGACGTCGTCGTCCCGGCTGCCGACAGCCCCCTGACCGACGGAGAGTCGGTCACCGTCCGCTACAGCCGCCTGCTGACCCTCACCATCGACGGCAAGGTGCGGCAGATCCGCACGACGGAGAACACCGTCGACGGCGCGCTGCTCGCCCTCGGCCTGCACAGCGACGGCGCCCGCATCTCGGTGTCGCGCTCGGAGATCATCGGCCGCCAGGGCCTGTCCCTGACCATCGTCACGCCGAAGTCCGTCACCGTGGTCGCCGACGGCCACACGACGACGAAGACCGTCGCCGCCGCCACGGTCGGCGAGGCCCTCAAGCAGCTCGGCGTCAACCCGGGCCCGGCCGACCGCGTCACCCCGGCCGCCTCGACCCCGCTGACCCCCGGGACGAAGATCACCGTCCAGCGCGTCAAGCAGTCCTCGAGCACGGTCACCGAGACCATCGCCCGCGGGACGACCAAGAAGCCCTCGGGCGCCCTCTACACCGGGCAGACCAAGGTCGCCAGCGCCGGCAGCGACGGCACCCGCGTCGTCACGGTGCAGCGCACCATCCTCGACGGCAAGGTCGTGGCCACCAAGCGCCTGTCCGAGAAGGTCACCCAGGCGCCGGTCGACCGGGTCGTGCTCGTCGGCACCAAGGCCCGGCCGAGCACCGCCGCCCCCACGGGCGGCTCCACCGGCGGCTCCGGCGGCGGGATCAACCTGGCCCGCGCGTCCATGTGGGACTCGATCGCCCAGTGCGAGTCGGGCGGCAACTGGCACATCAACACCGGCAACGGCTACTACGGCGGTCTGCAGTTCCTGACCTCCACGTGGATGGCCTACGGCGGTGGCGACTTCGCCTCGCGCGCCGACCTCGCCTCGCGCGAGCAGCAGATCACCGTCGCCAACCGCGTGTACGCCGACAACGGCACGTCGCAGTGGCAGTGCAAGGCGTGAGCTGACCCAGGCCCCTCCCGCTGCGGGGCCCGACGCCCACCCGACCTCCCCCCAGGTCGGGTGGGCGTCGGCGTCCCGGGGCCCCGTGGGCCATAGGGTGAGGTCCATGGCGAAGAAGGACGCGACGGGGGGCGCACACGCCGACGACGCGGCCCTGCTCGGCCCGGCCCAGGTGCGCGAGCTCGCCGAGCGGCTCGAGGTGCGACCCACCAAGCAGTGGGGCCAGAACTTCGTCGTCGACCCCAACACGGTGCGCAAGATCGTGCGCGTCGCCGGCGTCGGGCCGGGCGACGTCGTCGTCGAGGTCGGGCCCGGGCTCGGCTCGCTGACCCTCGCGCTGCTGCCGGTCGTCCGGCACGTCACCGCGGTCGAGGTCGACCCACGGCTCGCCGGCGCCCTCGAGGAGACGGTGGCCCGCCTGCAGCCGCAGAACGCCGACCGGCTGCGGCTCGTGGCGGCCGACGCCCTGACCGTCACCTCGCTGCCCAAGCCGCAGCCGACGGCCCTCGTCGCCAACCTCCCGTACAACATCTCCGTGCCGGTCGTCCTCTCCTTCCTCCAGCACTTCCCGACGCTCGAGCGGGTCCTCGTCATGGTCCAGCTCGAGGTGGCCGAGCGCCTCGCCGCCAGCCCCGGAGGCAAGATCTACGGCGTCCCCAGCCTCAAGGCCGCCTGGTACGCCGACGTCGAGCTCGCCGGACGCGTCGGGCGCAACGTCTTCTGGCCCGCCCCCAACGTCGACTCGGGGCTCGTGTCGCTGCGGCGTCGCACCCCGCCCGAGACCACGGCCACGCGCGAGGAGGTGTTCCGGTGCATCGACGCCGCGTTCCTCCAGCGTCGCAAGGCGCTCCGGGGGGCGCTGGCCTCGTGGGCCGGCTCTCCCGCGCTGGCGGAGGAGGCCCTGCGCGCGGCCGGCGTCGACCCGAAGACCCGGGGCGAGCAGCTCGACATCGCGGCCTTCGCCCGGATCGCGGCCGCCAAGCCGCAGGTTCGACCGTCGGCCACGGGTGGCTGACGTGACCCCTAGGGTGGGCGCATGACTGTCGCTCCGACCCCGCCGGGGGCGGTGACTGTGCGGGTCCCGGCCAAGGTCAACCTCGAGCTGCGCGTCGGGCCCCGCCGGCCCGACGGCTACCACGCGCTCGCGACCGTCTACCAGGCCGTGTCGCTGCACGACGAGGTCTCGGTGGCCCGCTGGGACGAGTGGCAGGTCGTGCCCGCGGGCACCTACAAGAACCTCATCCCGACCGACGGCGACAACCTCGCCGTCCGGGCGGCGCGGCTCGTGGCCGAGCGCTGGTCGGTCGACGAGGCGCTCTCCATCCGCATCGACAAGGACATCCCGGTCGCCGGCGGCATGGCGGGCGGCTCGGCCGACGCCGCGGCCACCCTCGTGGCGTGCGACCAGCTGTGGGGCCTGGGCCTGGACCGCGACGACCTCGCCGAGCTCGCGGCCCTGCTCGGCAGCGACGTGCCGTTCCCGCTCACCGGGGGCAACGCCATGGGGTCCGGGCGCGGCGAGCAGCTCGCCCCCGTCCTCGCCCGCGGCACCTTCCACTGGGTCTTCGCCGTCAGCGACACCGGCCTGTCGACGCCCGAGGTGTACGCCGAGTGCGACCGCCTCCGCGAGCGCGACGGCGTCGAGGTCCCGGAGCCGCGCGTCAGTGCCGAGCTCATGGCCGCGCTCCGTTCGGGCGACCCGGCCGCCCTCGGCGCGGCCCTGCACAACGACCTCGAGCCGGCGGCGTTCTCGCTGCGGCCCCAGCTGCGCGAGCTGCGCGACGCCGGCGTCGAGTTCGGCGCACTCGGCGGCATCGTCTCGGGGTCGGGGCCCACGGTCGCCTTCCTCACCGAGAGCCACGAGGCCGCCCTCGACCTGTCGGTGTCCCTCGCGGCCTCCGACCTGTGCCGTGACCTGCGCCGCGCCAAGGGCCCGGTCCACGGCGCGCACGTCGTCGCCACCCCCCGCGACTGACCGCAGACCGGCGCGATCAGCCGCGCCCGTCCGGCTCAGGAGCGCCCGAGCGCTTCCCCTCTGATGAGAGGAACCGGCGTCGCTGAGCCGTGATGGCGCTGCTCGAGGCGATTCCGTGCGCGGCCCGCACAGGACGTAGGGTCTGCTCCGATGGCCAACCTCGTCTCGCTCGAACGCGTCTCCCTCGTCTTCGGCACCGCCCACGTCCTCGACGACGTCAGCATCGGCGTCCTCACCGGCGACCGCATCGGCATCGTCGGTGTCAACGGCG
>JAEWFB010000118.1 GCA_023389095.1 Actinomycetes bacterium | reverse complement strand
TCGGCGTCCTCGACAAGGCGGCCACGGTGCTGGGCGCCCTCGAGGCCGGTCCGGCCACGCTCGCACAGCTCGTCGGCGCCACCGGCCTGGCCCGCCCCACGGCCCACCGCCTGGCCGTCGCCCTCGAGCACCACCGGCTCGTCTCGCGCGACATGCAGGGCCGCTTCGTCCTCGGCCCGCGTCTCGGCGAGCTCGCGTCGGCAGCGGGCGAGGACCGGCTGCTCGCGGCGGCCGGCCCAGTTCTCGGCGCCCTGCGCGACCACACGAACGAGAGCGCGCAGCTGTTCCGGCGCCAGGGCGACCAGCGCATCTGCGTGGCGGCCGCGGAGCGACCCGTCGGCCTCCGGGACTCGATCCCGGTCGGCGCGACGCTGTCGATGCTCGCCGGGTCGGCCGCCCAGGTGCTGCTCGCGTGGGAGGAGCCCGACCGGCTCCACCGCGGACTGCAGGGCGCGGCCTTCACGGCCACGACGCTGTCGGCGGTGCGCCGACGCGGTTGGGCCCAGAGCGTGGCCGAGCGCGAGGCCGGCGTCGCGTCCATCTCGGCGCCGGTGCGCGGCCCGTCCGGGCGGGTCGTCGCGGCCGTGTCCATCTCCGGTCCCATCGAGCGCCTCTCGCGCCAGCCGGGCCGGCTGCACGCGGCGACCGTCGTGGCCGGAGCCAACAAGCTGACCGAGGTGCTGCGTCGCCACCACGCGATGCAGCAGCAGCAACAGCAGCAGCACAACGCCTGAGGCGCTCACCACCCTGAGCGGGCGTTTCGCAACGGATCGGTCACGATCCGTCGCGGGACGCCCGCTCGGACAACGACCGAGGGCCCCAGGGCGTCACCCTCAGTGCCAGCACCTGCTGGCACGGTGCCAGCACCCATCGTTCTGGTCAGGGGTCACCATGTCGGTTCACACGTCGCCCTCCCGCCCGACGCGTCCGCTCCCGGACGCTCGTCGCGGCCCTCGTTCGCGCGGCGCCGTCGCCGCCGTCGCCTGCGCGCTCGTGGCCGTGCTCGCGGCGTGCAACCCGGACGCCGGTGGCTCACCCTCCGCGACGCACGTCGCGGCAGCCGACCCGAACGGCGCGGCGACGGGCGCCACCACGACGAGCAGTCCTGCCTCGACGCCCCGGCCGACGACGCCCACCAGCCCGGCGCCGACCACCGCTGCCCCGACGACCGCCCCACCGGTGTCGACGCCCTCGACGCCGCCGACTGCGACGCCCACCCCGGCACCCGTCGTCCTGCTGCGCAGCGGCGACTCCGGGGCCAAGGTCCGCTCGCTGCAGGCGCGGCTGAAGCAGATCGGCTGGTTCGACGGCGACGTGTCCGACCTCTACGGCAGCCGCACCGAAGCCGCCGTGCGCGGCTTCCAGGCCAAGCGCGGCTACACCGCCACCGGCAGCCTCGACGAGCCGACGTGGGCCAAGCTCGTGTCGATGACCCGGCGCCCCACGGCCGACGAGCTGAACAACGTCAAGCCGAAGCCGAAGCCCGACACCGCCACCGGGGCCGACCTCGACCCGCGCTGCCTCACGGGGCGCGTCATGTGCATCAGCAAGACGACCCGGCGCCTGACGTGGGTCATCGACGGCGTCCCCCAGTACGGCTTCGACGTGCGGTTCGGCAGCGACGAGCTGCCCACGCGCGAGGGCGTCTTCACCGTCTACAAGAAGCAGAAGGACGTCATCTCGAACCTCTACCACACGCCGATGCCGTACTCGATGTTCTTCTCCGGCGGGCAGGCGGTGCACTACTCCTCCAACTTCGCCCGGCTCGGCTACGCCGGCTCGTCGCACGGCTGCGTCAACGTCCGCGACTGGAACGGGATCGTCCGGCTCTACGGGGAGTCGCGCGTCGGCGACCGGGTCGTCGTGCACTGGTGACCAGCCTGGGGACCGGCCCCTGCGGAGGCCTGCCGCCGCGGACGTAGGCTGGCCGGACCCGGTTTCGCGACTCGCAGGAGGCATCGTGCTCAAGGTTGGTTGGAAGGCGTCCGCGGAACAGTTCGGCCCGCGCGAGCTCGTCACGCTCGCTGTCCGGGCCGAGCAGGTCGGCCTCGACTCGGCGTTCATCTCCGACCACTTCCAGCCGTGGCGCCACCACGAGGGCCACGCGCCGTTCGCGATGTCGTGGCTCGCCGCCGCCGGCGAGCGCACCGAGCGCATCACCCTCGGCACGTCGGTCATGACGCCGACCTTCCGCTACAACCCGGCTGTCGTCGCGCAGGCCTTCGGCACCCTCGGTGCGCTCAACCCCGGTCGCATCGTCCTCGGCATCGGCACCGGCGAGGCCCTGAACGAGGTCGCCGTCGGAGCGTCCGGCTCGCCGTGGCCGGAGTTCAAGGAGCGCTTCGCGCGGCTGCGCGAGTCGGTCCGGCTCATGCGCCGCCTCTGGACCGAGGAGCGGGTCGACTTCGAGGGCGACTACTACCGCACCCACGCCGCCACGGTCTACGACCGCCCCGACCAGCCGATCCCGGTGTACGTCGCCGCCGGCGGTCCGCTCGTGGCGCGCTACGCCGGGCGGTCCGGTGACGGCTTCATCTGCACCTCGGGCAAGGGGCGCGAGCTCTACGAGGACCAGCTGATGCCGGCGGTCGACGAGGGGCTGGAGAAGTCCGGCCGCACCCGCGACGACATCGACCGGATGATCGAGATCAAGCTGTCCTACGACCGCGACCACGACCAGGCCCTGCACAACGTCCGGTTCTGGGCGCCGCTGTCGCTGTCGGCCGAGCAGAAGCACGGGGTCGACGACCCGGTCGAGATGGAGCGGCTCGCCGACGAGCTGAGCGACGAGCAGATCGCCAAGCGGTGGATCGTCACGAGCGACCCCGCCGAGGCCGTCGACGCCGTGCGGCAGTACGTCGACTGGGGCTTCGACCACGTCGTCTTCCACGCGCCGGGCCACGACCAGGCCCGCTTCCTCGACCAGTTCGCCGCAGACGTCCTGCCGGGCCTGCGCGAGCTCGGCTGATCGCGCGGGAGCCCGTCGCTGCGCGGGCCCGTCGCCGCGCCGGGCGGTGAGGCTGCGCGGTCGCCGGTCCGCAGCCGCGCGTGTCGCCGACGGCTGGTTGACGCGCATCCCGATGAGGAAGACGGCGAGGTCGCCGTCGTGTGCCTCGTTCGCACGCTCGCCGAGGTCGGACGCCTCCCCCTGGACCGGGTCCGCGAGGTCGTCGACGTGCTCGACTCGCCCCCGGCTACGTGGTCCTCGGCACCGTCCTGACCGACCCGGTCCTGCTCGGCCTGCGCCGGGTCGCCCGGGTCGCCGTGAGCGCCGACCTGCTCGATGTCGTGGCCGAGAAGGTCCCGCGCGCGGGAGGTCGCGACTAGAGTCCGACGCGGAGGCCGGCGCACAGGGAGGACGCGTGGCGGTCGAGGGGACGACGGGGCAGCGGGCCGCGCACGGGGCGCGGTCCCGAGTCGTCGTGCTCGTGCGCCGGATCCCGTTCACGCTCACCGTCGTCGGGCTCATGCTCGTGCTCGGGGTCGTGACGCAGACGCTCTGGTCGCCGCTGCGTGACCGACCACTGCTCGACACCGTCGGCTACGGCCTGCCGGCCCTGGAGGCCGGTCGTTGGTGGACGCCGGTCACCGGCGCGTTCTACGCCCTCGTCCCCGCCCAGTACCTGCCGGTGGCCGGAGGGGCGCTCGTGCTGCTCGGCTGGTCCGAGCTGCGGCTCGGCACGCGCGGGGTGGCGCTCGCGGCCGCGACCTGCCACCTGGCCGGCATCCTCGGAGCCTCCCTCGTCCTCTGGCCCCTGGCGCACACGACGTGGCCCTGGGCGCGCACGACGGCAGGCGTGCTCGACGTCGGCTTCAGTGCGGGTGCGCTCGGGGCCGTGGCCGCGGCGTCGGCCGGCCTGCGGCCGCCGTGGCGCGGACGCCTGCGTGCCGTCCTGTCCCTCTACGCCGTGCTCTCGTTCCTATACATCGGCCTGCTCTGGGACCTCGAGCACCTGCTCGCCATCGCCACCGGCCTCCTGCTCGGGCCGTACCTGCTCGGACGGGCACCGATGCGCCCGCACGTACGGTTCACGCGGCACGAGTGGCGGGTCCTCGCCTTCACCCTCTTCCTCGTCGCGGCCGCCGTCCGCGTCGTCCTCTACGTCGTGCCCTCCGACGGGCCGCTCGGAGCCAGCACCACCGACGCCGATGTCGTCAGCGTCCTCGTGGGCGCGGGGGTCTCGGTGCTGCTGGCCAACGGCCTGCGACACGGTTCGCGCCGGGTCTGGCAGCTGGCCGGCCTCCTGACGGGGCTCGGCCTGCTCGCCAGCGTGGCCGCGCTGGTCGTCGAGGTCCTGGCGCCCGACCGTCTCGGGCCCGGCGACGTGGTGGTGTCCGCAGTCCCGCAGCTCGTCGTGGACCTGCTGCTGTGGTCGCTGCAGGCCGCGGTGCTCGTGGCCGGCCGCTCGGCCTTCCGGGCGCGACCGCACCGACGCCAGCGGGCCGAACTCGCCGCCCACGTGCCCGCCGCGGACGACCGTGACACCGCGATCGCCCTGCTCGAGCGGCACGGCGGCACGACGATGTCGTGGATGGGCACGTGGGAGGACAACGCCTGGTTCCTCCTGCCCTCCGACGGAGCCGCGGCACCCTCCACCGACGCACCGGCCCCCGACGCGTCCACCCCCGACCACGCCCCGCTCGGCTACCTCGCCCACCAGGTGCACCGGGGCGTCGCCGTGGCGCTCGGCGACCCGGTCGCCGCCGACGCCGCCACCCGGGCCCGGGTCCTCGCGGCCTTCGTCGACGACCAGGAGGCCCGGGGCCGGCAGGTGTGCTTCTTCTCGGTGACCGACGAGGTGCGCGCCTGGGGCGCCGACCACGGCTACCGCTCGCTCGTCGTCGCCGAGGAGGCCGTCATCGACCTGCCGGCCCTCCAGTTCACGGGCAAGCGCTGGCAGGACGTCCGCACCGCCCTCAACCGCGCCACCAAGGAGGGCATCGCCTACCGCGAGGGCCACCTGGCCGACATGCCGCGGGGCATCCTGGGACAGGTCCGCGCGATCTCCGAGCTGTGGGTGGGTGACAAGGGGCTGCCCGAGATGGGGTTCACGCTGGGCGGCGTCGACGAGGCGCTCGACCCGCACACCCTCGTCGGCCTCGCCGTCGACGCCGACGACACGGTCCACGGCGTCACGTCATGGCTGCCGGTGAACGCCGGTGGAGGGGTCGTGCGCGGGTGGACCCTCGATGTCATGCGGCGCCTGCCCGACGGCTTCCGCCCGGTCACCGAGTTCCTCATCGCGAGCGCGTGCCTGTCGTTCCGCGACGCCGGCGCCGAGGTCGTGTCGCTGTCGGGGGCACCACTGGCGCATGCCGGGGGCGCGGGCCCGGGCGCCGGGGTCGAGCCGCTCGACCGCCTGCTCGGTGCGGTCGGCGAGGCCCTGGAGCCGCTCTACGGGTTCCGGTCGCTCGAGAGCTTCAAGCAGAAGTTCTCCCCGCGCGGCGAGCCGGTGCACCTCGTCTACCGCGACGAGGCGGCGCTGCCACGCATCGGGCTGGCGCTGACCTCCGCCTACCTGCCCGGTGCCTCGATGCGAGGCCTGGCCCTGGCCGGCCTTCGGGCCCGCCGTCCCTGACCACCGGCGGCCGCGGGCCCGACATGCAGAAGACCCCGGTCCTGGTGGACCGGGGTCTTCTGCTGCTCGTGCGAGCATCACGTAGCCCCGACGGGATTCGAACCCGCGCTACCGCCTTGAGAGGGCGGCGTGCTAGGCCGCTACACAACGGGGCCGTGAGCGGTGCCGATCGCTCGGCACAGGAGAGAACCTTACC
>JAEWFB010000064.1 GCA_023389095.1 Actinomycetes bacterium | reverse complement strand
TCCTCGACCGGTGGCGCGTCGTGGAGCCAGCCGAGGTACACCGGCTGGTCCGCACGCACGTGCCTCGGCCCTGCCGCGTGCCAGCCAGGGGTGGGCACCATCGGCACGCTGCCCCGCTACTACGAGGGCGGCCTCGTGTCCGACGGCGACCCCGGCGTCGCCTTCGGGCCGCGTCCCGACGCGTCGGGTCACTTCTCGTGGACCAACGGCTCGCGCCTCTACTACTCCAACCTGACGTCGAACTTCCCGACCCCGACCAAGCAGGGGCAGGCCTTCAAGGGCTTCGAGGCCATCGCGGTGTCGCACACCGACGACCTCGCGGGCGCGACCGCCGGGACCAACACGGCATGGTCCGCTCCGTCGATCATCTCGAAGCAGTCGTCGACGACGTTCTCCGACAAGGAGCAGATCTGGTCCGACAACGCCGCGAGCAGCCCGAACTTCGGCACGACGTACCTGTGCTGGGCCTCCTTCCGGAGCAACAGCCACGGGTCCGCCTTCCCGACACCGCTCATGGTCTCCGTCTCGCACGACGGCGGCGCCTCCTGGACGACGCGGCAGGTCGGACCCGCCACCGACAACGGCGTCAACTCCCAGCCCGACGGCTGCACGATCCGCACCGACAGCCACGGCACCGTCTACGTCTTCGGCATCGGGACGCGAGGCGGCACCAGCTACGAGATGATGTACCGCTCGACCGACGCCGGAGCCCACTTCACCGGCCCGACGCTCATCACCTCCGTCGTCGCCCCGGGTGTCTTCGACCCCGTCCAGGGTCGCCCGGTCATGGACGGCCTCGGCGGCGCCCGCGTCGACCTCGCGCCTGCGCCCAGCGTCGACATCGCCAACGGCGCGCCCTCGGGTGCCGACGCCACGAACCAGATCGTCATGACCTGGGTCGACGGCGCGAACGGCCTCGACCACGAGCGCCTCATGGTCAACACGTCCCGCAACGGCGGGACGTCGTGGACCGGGCCGACGGCCGTGCCGCTGGCCAGCTCGAGCACGCCGGTCTACCGGCCGGTCTACACCGCGCCGGCCATCTCGCCGAACGGCACCGACGTCTACGTCGTCGTCAACGCCTTCACGACGCCGTACCGCAACGACACGACCTCGTCGCGCGGCCTCATCGGTGCCGTGTGGCACGCCGACGTCACCTCGGGCGGGGCGCTCACCGGCTGGAGCTCCCTGCACACCGGAGCGGTCGGCGACCCCCGCGGGTCCTCGGCCAACGCCCTGACGGACGAGTTCCTCGGTGACTACGTCTACGCCGCCGCGACGCGGACCGGCGTCGTGGCCGTCTGGAACGACACCCGCGACGCGGCCGACTGCCCGGGGATCGACGCCTACCGCGCGTCGCTCTACACGAGCTCGCCGATCGCGCCTCCGGACGTCGTCGGCACCTGCCCGGCGACGTTCGGCAACAGCGACATCCGCTCCGCGGCACTGGCGGACCCGACTCCCTGACCCGACTCCCTGACCCGAGCGGTCCGGCGCCGACCCAGCGGCCCGAAAAACCGGTGGGTCGGTGTCGGTCGTCCGGCCTAGGGTGGACGGGCCATGCGAGACTTCCCGCCCCCGACCCGCGCCTACACCGAGCGCGGGGCCCCCGAGCCCGACACCCGCAACCCGCGCCGCTTCCTCTGGTGGATGGTGCGGCAGAACGGCGTGCTCTTCGTCGCCGGTCTGGTCACCGCCCTCGTGTGGATGGTCCCGCAGACCGTCGGCCCGTGGATGGTCGGCCGGGCCATCGACACCGGCATCGTCGCCGGCGACAGCGCGACCACGCTGCGCTGGGTGCTCGCGCTCGCCGTCGTCACCGTGGTCGGCGCGAGCAGCGGCATCGTCTTCCACACGTTCATCGTGCGGGAGTGGCTCATCGCGCTCTACGGCACGACCAAGCTCGTCACGCGCAAGGCCCTCCAGCTCGGTCACGTCCTCACCCGCCGCACGCCGACGGGCGAGGTGCTCTCGGTGTCGGGCAGCGATGGCGACCAGTTCGGCGCGCTCATGGAGATCACGACGCGCGCCTTCTCGCAGCTGGCCGCCTACCTCGTCGTGGCCGGCATCGTGCTCAACACCTCGGTGCGCATGGGAGTGCTCGTCCTCGTGTCCGCCCCGCTGCTCGTCGTGCTCGGCTCACCGCTGCTGCGCCCGATGCAGCGCTGGCAGGGCGTCGAGCGCTCGCGCAACTCCGAGCTGACCTCGATGGCCACCGACATCGTCGCCGGCCTGCGCATCCTGCGCGGCATCGGCGGCGAGGACACCTTCGGCGGCAACTACGCGGCCCAGTCGCAGCGGGTGCGCCACTCCGGTGTCGCCGCGGGGCGCTGGCTGGCAGCCGTCGAGTCGGTCGGCGTGCTCCTGTCCGGTGGCTTCGTCGTGGCCCTCATGTGGGTCGGCACGCGCGAGGTCGCCCAGGGCCGGCTCACGGTCGGGCAGCTCGTCAGCTTCCTCGGCTACGGCCTGTTCCTCGTGCAGCCGATGCGCACCTTCGTCGAGTTCGCCCAGAAGTGGACCCGCTCGGTCGTCTCGGCGCGCAAGGCCGTCGCGGTGCTCGGGCAGCGTCCGCCGTGGGTGCATCCCGACGCGCCGCAGGCCCTGCCGCACGGGCAGGCCATCGTCGACGAGCGCTCGGGCGCCTCCTTCGAGCCGGGCCGGCTCACCATGGTCGTCTGCGCAGTGCCCGACGACTCGGCGGCGCTCGCCGACCGCATCGGCCGGTACCTGCCCCGCGACGAGGGCGCACTCGTCAGCGACGAGATCCCTGAGGAGCTCAAGGGCCGAGCGGCCAAGCGTGAGCGGTCCGTTCGCGCGAAGGCCCGGGAGGCGCAGGCGAAGCGCGACGAGGAGCAGGCGCGACGCCCGTGGGGCGTCACCGTCGGTGGGGTCGACCTGTCCACCATCGAGCTCGACGACGTGCGCGAGGCCATCCTCGTCAGCGACACCGCGCCCCAGGTGTTCGCCGGCACCCTGCGCAGCGCCGTCGACCCGCTCGGCCGGCTCGCCCGTGAGGACGCCGAGCGTGCCCTGCACACCGCGTCGGCCGAGGACGTCTTCGACGCGCTTCCCGGCGGCTGGCAGGGCGAGCTGGAGGAGCGCGGGCGTGGCCTGTCCGGCGGCCAGCGCCAGCGGCTCGTCCTCATGCGCGCGCTCGCCGCCGACCCCGAGGTGCTCGTCCTCGTCGAGCCCACCTCGGCCGTCGACGCCCACACCGAGGCGCGCATCGCCGAGCGTCTCGGTGCCCACCGCGCCGGTCGCACGACGATCGTCATGACCGCCTCGCCGCTGCTGCTGCACCACGCCGACGACATCGTCCTGCTCGAGGCCGGCCGGGCCACCGAGCGTGGTCGCCACGTCGACCTGCTGGCCCGCTCCGACGCGTACCGCTCGGTCGTCGCGCGCGGCGAGACCGACCACTCGGTGCTCGCCCGCGACGACGCGCCGGCACCCGATGCCACCGGCCCCGACCCCGCCCTGACCGACCCGGCCCGCAGCACGATCCTGCCGGCCGACCTCACCGCGACCGACCCCGAGGAGGTGCGATGAACGCCACCACGACGCCGTCCACGGCCGAGCTCAGCGACCTGCTGCCCGAGT
>JAEWFB010000046.1 GCA_023389095.1 Actinomycetes bacterium | reverse complement strand
GGGTAGCGGGGACCCAGCCGCGGACGATCGCCGGGAGCCTGCCCGGCGCGCGCGGCGTCGCGAACCGGCTGCTGCACGGCACACCGGGGCGGATGCGTCTCTACGGGCTCATCGGGGTCATCGCGGCGCTGCTGCTCGGCGCGATCAGCGCCAACGCCCTCATCGCCTCGCAGGCGGCCGTCGAGCGCGCCGCGAACAACACGGCCCAGGTGGTGCGCGCCCAGTCGATCCACGTCAACCTGCTGCGTGCCGACGCCCTCGCGACCAACGCCTTCCTCGTCGGCGGCGTCGAGTCCTCCGACTCGCGGACGAAGTACGAGCAGGCGATGGCCAGCGTCGCCGCGTCCCTCGCCGAGGGCGCGGCCGCCCAGCCGGCCGACGCCGACGCGCTGGGCCTGCTCTCGCAGCAGGTGCAGACCTACGTGGGCCTCGTCGAGCAGGCGCGGGCGAACAACCGGCTCAACCTGCCGATCGGTGCGCAGTACCTGACGCAGGCGAGCGACGGCCTGCGCGCCGACGCCATCCCGACCGTCGAGGCGATCGTCTCGGCCAACGAGGACCGGGCGAACAAGGAGTTCGACCGCAGCAACTCGAGCTGGCAGCTGCTCGTCGGGCTCGTGTCGCTCATTGCCCTCGTCCTCATCGCGGTCTGGCTGGCCAAGCGCACCCACCGCTACCTCAACCTGTCGCTGTCGAGCGCCATCGTCATCCTCGTCATCAGCCTCTTCGTCGCCGCGTCGACGATCGGCGCCATCGGCGCCGCGACGCGCCACGTCCAGCAGGGCGACTTCAGCACCGCGGTGCAGCTGGCCGACGTCACGACCGCGGCCAACGACGCCCGCGCCAACGAGAGCCTGACGCTCATCAAGCGCGGCTCCGGCGCCGCGTACGAGAGCAAGTGGAAGACCGACGACACCGCGGTGCGCACCGCGCTGCAGGACGTCCCGAACGGCACGAGCCTGCTGTCCCAGTGGGACGCCTACCGCGCCGTGCACACCAAGGTCCGCTCGCTCGACGACAACGGCCAGTGGGACCAGGCCGTGCGCCTGTCCACGAGTACCGCGACCGACGGCGCCGCCTCGACCTTCGCCGCCTTCGACGAGGCCGCCTCGGCCCAGCGTGACGCCGCGAGCCATCGTGCCGTCGACGCCCTCCAGGGGCAGGGCGGCTCGGCCCCGTTCTTCGCCGCCGCGATCGCCATCGCCGCGCTCGTCGCCTCGTGGCTCGTCGTGCGCGGCTTCGGCCAGCGGATCGAGGAGTACCGATGAACGCAGCCCGGCGCCACCGCGTCACCCACGGCCCGACGCGCCTCGCCCGCGCCCTGACGTCGGTCGTCGCGGTCGCGACGCTCGGGGGGCTCACCGCCTGCTCGAGCGTCACCTACGACGCGACGCAGGTCCCCACGAAGGCCCCCGTGAAGAGCTCTGCCGCCCCGGCCGTCACGCCGCAGGCGTGCAGCAACGCGACCCAGTCCTACACCCCGCTGCCGAGCCTGCCGAGCCGGTCCGAGATCACCGACCAGCGGATGCGCGACATCCTGGCCCGCGGCTACCTGCGGGTGGGCGTCTCGGCCGACACGTACCTCTTCGGCGCGAACGACCCCTCGACCGGCACGCTGCAGGGCTTCGACATCGACATGGCCCGAGCGGTGGCCAAGGCGATCTTCGGCGACCCGAACAAGGTGCAGCTGCGGGTCATCACCGCCGCGGACCGCCTCCCGCTGCTCGAGGACAACCAGCTCGACCTCGTGGCCCGCAACATGTCGATGACGTGCGACCGGTGGGCCAAGATCGCCTTCTCCGCCGAGTACTACCGCTCCGGCCAGAAGGTCCTCGTCGGCCGCAACCTGCCCGACGCCACGACGCTGTCGCTGCAGGACCTCAAGGGCAAGAAGGTCTGCGCGCCGACCGGCACCACGTCGCTGACCAAGCTGCAGCAGGTGCAGGGGCCGATCGTCGTCACGGCACCGACGCACACCGCCTGCCTCGTGCTCTTCCAGCAGGGCAAGGCCGACGCCATCACCGGCGACGACACGGTGCTGGCCGGCCTGGCCGCGCAGGACCCCAACACGGTCGTCACCAAGGCCCCGGCCATCACCGTCGAGCCGTACGGGCTCGGCACGAACAAGGACAACGTGTTCCTGGTCCGCTACGTCAACCGCGTCATCGCCGATCTCGAGAAGAGCGGCGAGTGGACCGCGATGTACGACCGCTGGCTCCGGGGGCCGCTCGGCCCCACCCCCCAGCCCCCGACCCCGGTGTACGGACGCGCATGACGGCCGTCCCCGCGTCCGTGCCGGGCCCCGACCCCGGCGCTGGCTCCGACCCCGGCGTCGGTGTCATCGCCCCGACCGCGCCGGGCCGCCTCGGCGTGCCGGTCCAGGCCGCCGAGGCCCAGACCTACCTCTTCGCGCTGCGCGACTGGGTGGCCCAGCGCCGCGCCGATCTCGGCGAGGTCGACCGTGCGGTGCTGCGGCTGACGCCGGCCGAGCAGTCCTCGATCACCACCGACCTCACTGTCGCCCTGACGTTCTGGAAGGCCGTCAGCGACCGGCTCGTCCTGCTCGAGACGACCTTCGACGGCGGGCGCGTCGGGCCCGCCGAGGCCGAGCGGCTCTCGACGCTCATCCACGGCCGGCTCGACTCGAACACCTCCGAGCAGCTGTCGCTGCCCTCGAGCGGCTCGCTCGCGGTCAGCCTGCCCGAGGCGTGCCGGCTGCTCGACTCGCTGACCCGGACGCTGCAGGCGCGGGCCTCGCTCGCGCCCGGTGCCGCCGAGGCGAGCCAGCGCATCACGGTGGCCCGGGCCGGTCTCGAGCGGGTCCGCGACCAGGTCCCGCTCGTACCGGCCGGTGCCGAACGTGACGACGCGGCCGAGAAGCTCGCGCGCCTCGACCGCCGGATGGAGGACGTCGTCGAGCGGGCCCGCCGCGGCGCCGACACCGGCGGACTCATCGCGCCGCTCGAGATCGACATCGCCGTGCTCGAGCGCGACCTCATCGTCGCCTCGGCCGAGCGCGCCTCGGCCGCCAAGAGCCGGATCCGCACCCAGCAGCAGGTCGAGGAGCTCGACGCCCGGGCCGAGGCCATCCGGGCGCTCGAGCGGGCCTGCCTCGCCGCGATCACCCCGGCCCCGCACCTGGCGATCCCGAACGTCCGCGCCCTCGGGCCCGTCCCGCAGGGGGCCGCCGAGCTGGCCGCGTTCCGCGACAAGCTCGACCGCGTCGGCCGGGCCCTCGACCTCGCCCACGAGACGTACGCCGCGGGGC
>JAEWFB010000022.1 GCA_023389095.1 Actinomycetes bacterium | reverse complement strand
GTGGTCGGCGGCGCCCGGGCGGGTGAACTCGACCTGCACGACGCCGCGCTGCACGGCGTCGAGGTCGAGCGTGACGCGTCGGGCGGGCTCCTTCTTCGTGGCCGGCACGTCGAGCACCAGACGGTCGGTCCCGACCTCGACGAGGCGGCCGGTGTCGCTGCCGTCGCGGTGGTCCACCTCGACGAGGCGCCCGACCTGCCGGCGCAGCTGGTCGCGGGAGGACAGGGCACGCCCGACTCCCGGCGAGGACACCTCGAGGACGTAGGGCGCCTGCCCGAGCAGGTCACCGGCGTCCAGCTCGTCGCTCACGGCGCGGGTGGCGTCGGCGACGGTGTCGAGCGAGAGCGGGGGGACGGCGCTCGTGGTGTCGGCGTCGTCGAGGCCGCTGATGTCGGAGTCGACGAGGACCCGGACCACGCGTCGCTTGCCCGCGGGAGACACGGAGACGTCCTCGACGACGAGCCCCAGAGGGGCGAGCACCGGCTCGAGCGCCCCTCGGATGTCCTGGGCCGTGCTCATGCGTCGACGCCTCCTGCTCTTCTCGAATGCCGACCCGCCACCGGGTCGGTCGCACGTCCCGGTCGGTTCCGGGACGCCGCGTGGCCCCACTCTATCGGCGTCGAGGGGTGGGCGCAGACCACCCGCGGCGGACCGGGTGGCGGACCACGTGGGAGGATCCGGGGCATGGACGGCGACATCGGGGGACGGGGATCCCGCCTGTCCGGACGGTTCGGCCGTCCACCGCGCCGTCTCCTCCTCCTGGGAGCCGGCGCCGCGGTCCTCGCCGTCCTCGTGGACCGGGGCCTGCGCCTCGACCTGCCGCACCCCCCCGCGCCCGCCCCGACCCGGCGCAAGGCCCCGGACGAGTCGCTGCTCCTGTCGGTCGTCGGCGAGCTCGCGGTCCTCGTCACGGCGGCGGACGGCGTCGCGTCCACCGGCGCCGACGGCGGCACCAGACGCGTGCGCGACGTCCTCGCCGAGCAGCGCCGGGTGCTGACCGGACGGCTCACCAACGCCGGGGTGCCGACGTCGGTCATCGACGCGTCGGTGCGCCGGGCCGCCGCCGCGGCGGCGAGGCAACCGTTGGTGCGGACCCGCGCCGACCTCGCGGCCCGCCTCGACGACGTGCCACGGACCCGGTGGGCAGAGGTCGCCGAGGCCGACGCCCCCACCCGGTCGGTGCTCCTCTCCGCGCTGTCGGCGCGGCTCGCCGGCTCCGCCGTGCTGGGCGGCGACGTCGCGACGCCCGACGCGGGCAGCCCGGCCCGGCCCGGCATCGTCGGACGCACCCAGCCCCTCGTGTACGCCTTCGAGGTCGTCGCCGCGCAGGCGGGGGCCAGGGCGCGCCGCCGCGCCGCAGACACGCTCGCGGGCCTGACCCGCCTGGAGATCGCCACGTCGGGGTCGTCCTCGACGATGCCGAGCGGCTGGGCCCTGCCCTTCCCGGTCACGACCCCGGCCGAGGCGTCGCGACTCGCGCACGTGGTCCTCTCCGACGCCGTGGACGCCTCGACCGAGGTGGCGGGAACGTCGCCGAGCGCCGCCTCGCTCGAGGACGTCGCGCGCTGGAGCGGCCGCGTCCAGGCGCTCGCCACCGGATGGGGCGTGCCGCTCACGGCCTTCCCCGGGGCGAGCTCATGAGCATCGAGCTCATCCCCGCGCGGTTCGCCCACCGGATCACCGGCTATCCGGCCGACGGCTACGCGTCCGGCGAGGACTGGCTCGACGGCCTGCCCTCGCTGCTCCATGACCTCCTGCGTGAGTGGGAGCTCGAGCCGATCGGGCCGACGATGACCGGGGCGTGCTCGGTGGCGCTGCCGGTCCGGCTGCTCGGGGCGGGACGCGAGAGCGCCGGGGTCAGCGGCGAGGCCGTGCTCAAGGTCAGCTGGCCGCATCCCGAGGCGGCCCCCGAGGCGCTGGCCCTGCAGTCGTGGAACGGCCACGGTGCCGTGCGCCTGCTGCGGGCCGACCCCTCGCGCTTCGCCCTGCTCCTCGAGCGCCTGCACACCCGCGACCTCATGGGGGTCGACATCGACGCGGCGTGCGTCGTCATCGGCGACCTCCTGCGGGTGCTGCGTCGCCCGCCGCACCCGCGCGTACCGCGCCTCGTCGACTATGCGGAGCGGCAGTCGCGCGAGCTGCGCGACGCGCCGGCGGTGCTCCCCCGCCGCTACCTCGACCAGGCCTCGGCGCTGGCGCGCGAGCTCGTCGCGCGACCCCCGGCCGAGGACCGGCTCCTGCACACCGACCTGCACTACCTGAACGTGCTCGGCGCCTACCGCTCGCCGTGGCTGGCCATCGACCCCAAGCCGATGGCCGGCGACCCCGCGTTCGAGGTCGCCCCGGCCCTGTGGAACCGCGCCGACGAGCTCGGCACGGGCTCGCAGGTGCGGTGGTCGCTGCGCCGCCGCCTCGAGATCATCTGCGAACACGCGGGGCTCGACGAGGGCCGCGCCCGGGCCTGGACCATCGTCCGCGAGGCCGACAACGCGCTCGACGCCGCCGAGTCGGCCGAGTCCGCGGGCGACGACGCGTCGCTCGAGTGGGCCCACGACCGCATCAGCCTCGCCGTGACGATCATCAAGGCGATGAACGACTGAGTCGACCCTCGGGCGGGCCGGGTCGTCGTGGCGGGCGGTCCGGGCCTCTCACGTTCGCCCTTCGGGACACGGAATCAAATCGTTTCGACCGGGGTGGTTGAAGGTCGTACGATCGACCCCGCGCAGCGTCGCGCACCTCCTCCCCCCTCTTCGATGTCGAAAGGCATTCGCATGCCCCGCCCTGCCCTGCTCACCCGTCGCGCGCCGCGGACCGCCACCGTTGCCGGAGCGGTGTCGCCCGCCCGGGAGATCGCGCGCATCGCCGTGCCGGTGAGCATGGAGTTCGTCCTGATGCTCGTGCTCAACTTCGTCAACCAGATCGTCGTCGGCGGGCTCGGGGCGACGGCCATCGCGGCCGTGGGCTTCTCCAACAGCCTCACCTTCATCCTCGCCGTGACCCTCGGCTGCCTCGGCACCTCGGTGAGCATCCTCGTGGCCCGGGCGCACGGTGCCGGGCGCACCGGCGACCTCGACCACACGGTCACCGCCACCCTGCTCGTCGCCGTGGGCCTCGGCGCCGTCGTGTCGGTCGTGCCGTGGTTCTTCTCCGACCACCTCATGTCGCTCGTCGGGGCCTCGCCGTCGGTCGCGGCCGCGGGTACCGACTACTTCCGCCTCACCGTCCTCGCCACCCTGCCGGTCATGCTCAGCGCGATCCTGTCCGGCGTGCTGCGCTCGGTCGGTCGGCCGACCAGCCCGATGATCGCGACGATGATCACGGTCGTGGCCAACTCGGCCATCGCCCTCGCCCTCGTCACCGGCGTCGGCCCGTTCCCGACGCTCGGCGTCGCCGGCGCCGGCTGGGCCACGC
>JAEWFB010000675.1 GCA_023389095.1 Actinomycetes bacterium | reverse complement strand
CCCTCGAGACGAGGTATTGGCATCGATTTTTGACACGCTGTTGAGTTCTCAAGCATCAGACACACACCATCAACCACACCCACCAACGCGGGCCCGGCCTCCGGGGCAACCCTTCAAACTTACCCGTTCGCTTCGTCCCGGTCAACTCGGGCGGCGCTCCGTCGGAGCAGCTGCTCGAGCCCTCCGGACTGGCTCGGGGCTTGGGGGACGAACGACCATCACGTGGTCGTGGACCCACCGGATGTCTGCCCCGGGACCGGCCAGCTTCGCGATCGATTCACTCGATCGCCGTGGCGTCCGTTCCTCCCTGTCGGGCTGACGAAGAGAACAGTAGCCCGGGCCCGCCGAGAAACACAAATCCCGGCCCGCGCAGACGCACAAATGGCCGGACTCCGCTGCATCACAACGGAATCCGGCCGTTTGGGTGCCTGCAGAGCCCTCCGGAGCGCCGCTCGCCACCCACGCAGGGTCAGCCCGAGCGTCGCGCCGCCGCCAGGTTGCGGCGGCCGCGCTTGAGCACGGCCACCTCACCGTGGAGGAAGTCCGCGTCGTCCAGCACGAGCTCGGGATCGGTGACCTTGGCGTTGTTGAGCGAGGCTCCCCCGTCGGCGATGGCCCGCCGGGCCGCGTTGCGCGACTCCACGAGGCCGACGGCCACCAACGCGTCGACGAACGTCCCTCCGACGGCGACGTCCGCACCAGGAAGCTCGGAGGTCGCGTCCCTGAGCGTCGACGCGTCGAGCACGCCGAGGTCTCCCTTGCCGAACAGTGCCTCGGAGGCCGCCTGCACCGCCTCGGTCGCGGCCTGACCGTGCACGAGCGTCGTGACGTCGGCGGCCAGGGCGCGCTGGGCCGCCCGACGGAACGGTTCCTCGGCCACCTGCCGCTCGAGCTCGCCGATCTCCTCGCGGGAGCGGTCGGAGAGCGCCTTGAGCATGCCCACGACCGACGCGTCCTCGACGTTGAGGAAGTACTGGTAGAAGGCGTACGGGCTCGTCATGTCGGCGCTGAGCCACACGGCGTTGCCCTCCGACTTGCCGAACTTGCGCCCGGTCGAGTCGACGAGCAGCGGGGTCGCCAGGGCGTGCACCGAGCGCCCCTCGACCCGGTGGACGAGGTCGACGCCGGCGGTGATGTTGCCCCACTGGTCGCTGCCACCGATCTGCAGCACGCAGCCCCGGCCGCGGTACAGCTCGAGGTAGTCGAGCGCCTGCAGCATCTGGTAGCTGAACTCGGTGTAGGAGATGCCCTGGTCGCTCTCGAGGCGCCGAGCCACGGCCTCCTTGCGGATCATCTGGTTGACCCGGAAGTGGCGGCCGACGTCGCGCAGGAAGTCGAGGGCGCTCATCGGCGCCGTCCAGTCGAGGTTGTTGACGAGCACGGCCGGGTTGTCGCCCTCGAAGTCGAGCAGCGGCCCCACGAGCTGCTGGATGCGCGCCACCGAGGCGGCGATGGTGTCCTTGTCCTGCAGGACCCGCTCGGAGTCGGGCTTCGGGTCGCCGATGAGCCCGGTGGAGCCGCCCACGAGGCAGATGACACGGTGCCCGGCCGCCTGCATCCGCCGCATGACGGACAGCTGGACGAAGTTGCCGAAGTGCAACGAGGGCGCGCTCGGGTCGAAACCGCAGTACAGCGTGATCGGCCCGTCGGCGAGTGCCTCGCGCAGCGCCGCCTCGTCGGTGGTCTGCGCCACCAGGCCGCGCCACTGCAGCTCGTCGAAGATGTCGGTCACGGGTATCGGTTCCTCTCGGTCGAACCTGGGTCGGGTGTGGGTCCGGTGCCCACGCGCACAGCCTGCCCTACGCCCACCGGCGCGTGCCAACGGGTTGCCGGTCGTCCCACATCACGGCCGACGGCGCACGACGCCCGGCCGGTACGCGGACACCGTCGGCTCGCCCTCGAGCCAGAAGCGCCAGGGGAAGACGGAGCCGTCGCCCCCGGCACCGCTGACGCCGACGCGCGGTCCGGTGCGCATGCGCGCGGCGTCGGGCCGGGTGACCGGCGCGCGCACGACGAGGTCGACCGGGTCGCCGATCGGAGGCCGGCAGAAGTCGCGGCCGGTCTCGGACGCACCGAGTGCGAGCACTTGTCCCAGCCGCCCGGGGCCGCGGGCCCAGTCGCGCTCACGTTGCCCGACGCGTCGGGCGGCGGCGACGTCGTGGCCGTCGACGACCTCCCCGCCCCGCAGCAGCACCGCCGATGCGTTGCCCTCGTCGCCGGCGACGAGGTTGGCGCACCAGTGGTGGCCGTAGGTGAAGTACACGTAGAGGAAGCCGGCGGGCCCGAACATGACGCCCGTGCGCGGCGTGGGGCCGCGGAAGGCGTGCGACCCGGGGTCGACCTCACCCGCGTACGCCTCGACCTCGGTGAGGCGCAGCGTCACGCCCGCGTGCGTGAGGGTGCACCCGAGCAGGTCGGGAGCCACGTCGAGGACGGGGCGGGCGAAGAACGAGCGGGGCAGCCGCTCCCCCGCCGAGCCCATGGAGGGCGCCGTCAAGACGAGGCCTTCACGTCGGCCGCGTCGAGCACCTGCGTCAGTGCCTCGTCGAGCCACGGGGCGAGGCTCTTGGCGAACGTCGCGGTCAGATGCTGGTCGTCGCGGTAGACCACGGTCCCGTCGCGGGCCACGGCACTGCACCGCGCGGTCGGGCAGATCTGCGGGTTGGGGTCGATGACGGAGACGGGCAGGATGCCGGCCCGCCCGGCGTCCTGCTCCGCGGCCACGAGGACGGCGTCGTGACCGGTCCCCGCCGACCGCTGGAAGTCACATCCCTTGGGATAGGACGTGGAGGTCGACAGGCAGGTCGGGACGTTCTGGCCGGGCCACGGCGTCTCCCGCAGGACGACCACCTTCGCCCCCGTGGACCGAAGCGCCTCCAGGGAGCGGCGGGTGGACTCCTCCCAGGCCTTGCCTGCCGTCCGTGCGTCGCTCATCGTCCCATCGGGCAGGAGGATGCGCTCGACGTAGCCGGAAGAGTGTCCGGTGATGACGAGGTCGACGTGTCCGAGCGCACGGATCCGCTCCAGGACGCCCTGACGCCACTGGGGGCACTCCGTGTACGGCCGGCCGGCGGAGTAGGGCCTGATGTCGGGGAGGGAGCAGAAGGCCTTGGCCCAGACGTGGACCCGCCAGTGGTTCGCCTTGCCGATGCGGTCCACGGCTGGGATCCACTGAGCCGCCTTGGAGTCACCGACGAGGACCACGGTCTTGCTCCCGTGGGGGTCCCCGATGACGCACGAGGTGCCGACCGTCGTCAGCGCCGGTCCGACATAGCACCCCGGGGGTGCCGTCGCCGCGTCGGCCCGGGCGGCCGCGGGCGTGCGGGCCCCGTTGGTGGCCGCCGGGCTCCCCGTCTTCGCGAACTCGTCGGGTGCCGTCAGCTGCCGCATGGCGACGACGTCGGCGAGGCGGTCCATCCCGAGGGTCAGGCCGGTCGCCGCGAGGAGTGCCGTGACGGTGAGCACCGTCCCGAACACGATCGAGCGCGCGGCCGACGCCGCGAGCACCGGCGAGCGCCGGACCGGCCGTTCGACGAACGCGGAGGTGACGGCGGCGACGACGAACGACAGCACGACCACCGCGGCACGTCTCGGACCGGGCGACGGCGACCCGTCGGCGTCGTACCCGAGCAGGACGAGGAGCGGCCAGTGCCACAGGTACCAGGCGTAGGAGATGCTCCCGATGTAGGTGAGCGGTCGAAGGCCCAGCACCCGCGACGGTCCCGCGCCGAGGGGAGCAGCCCCGATCCCGGCCGCCACGAGGAGTGCCGCGCCGAGGACCGGCACCGACGCCGCCACGCCCGGGAAGACCGTCTTGGCGTCGAACATCAGGGCACTGCCCAGCACCAGGGCCGCGCCGAGGGTGCTCGCAGCGACCCGGACACCGCGAGGCAGGTCCTGGAGAAGCGGGACGGCGAGCGCCAGCCCAGCGCCCACCCCGAGCTCCCACGCGCGGGTGTGCAGGCCGTAGTACGCCCACGGTCCCGCGGTGTCGCTCAACTTCCAGCTGAGGAGCAACGACCCGACCACGACGACGGCGAGCGCGGGGGCGAGCCGGCGCAGGACGAACCGCTCGGACACCACCGGCCGGGTCGCGGACGGCTCCGACGACCGGGTCGACCGGGTCGACCGGAGACGCCCGAGCGCGACGAGAGCGACGATGAGGGCCGGCCACAGCACGTAGAACTGCTCCTCGACGGCCAGGGACCAGAAGTGCAGCAGGGGGCTCTTGTCCGTCGTCGCCATGTAGGCCGTCGAGCTCGATGCGAAGTGCCAGTTCGCGAAGAACAAGGACGCGGCCCGCAGGTCGGCGGCAACCTGCGGCAGGTCGATCGGCGCGACGACGAACCGGGCGAGCAGCGCCGTGACGACGATCGTGAGCGCCGACATCGGCAGCAGGCGGCGGATGCGTCGGGCGTAGAACCCGCGGATCGAGATGGTGCCGGTGCGCCGCAGCTCACCGACGAGCAGACCGGTGATGAGGAAGCCCGAGAGCACGAAGAACACGTCGACGCCCACGTAGCCGCCGGGCACCCACCGGGGGAAGGCGTGGAAGCCGACGACGAGGAGCACGGCGACGGCGCGCAGCCCCTCGATGTCCCGCCGGAACGGCAGCCGGGTCTTCGTGGTGTCCTGGCCCGTGTCGGTTCGACCGCGGAGGGTCTCGTGGACGGTCTCGGTCTCCGACGGGGACATGCGGTCCTTTCCTCGTGGCGTTCTTCGTGGGGTCCCTGACCGGCAGCTCCGGCTCGGGACCGTGAGACACGTCGGACAGGGCGCGACGGTCCCTCAGTCTGCCGATCGAGCGCCGCATCCGGAAATTCCGGTCCAAAGGGCCGAACGGGGCGGCCGCTGGGGAAGGGTCAGACGCGCGCGGCCGTCCACTCGCGCGCGGCGGCCAGGCGGCCGCGCGCCGCCTCGAGCTGCTCGGCGACGCGCACCGGAGCCGTGCCGCCGGCCGCGTCGCGGGAGGCGAGCGATCCCTCGACCGACAGCACCGACCGGACGCCGGGCGTCAGGTGCTCGCTGATCGCCGCGAAGTCGTCGTCGGTGAGGTCCCACAGCTCGATGTCGCGCGACTCGCAGACCCGCACGCACTCCCCCGCCACCTCGTGGGCGACGCGGAACGGCACGCCCTCGCGGACGAGCCACTCGGCGACGTCGGTGGCGAGGGCGAAGCCCTGCGGCGCGAGCGAGGCGAGGCGTTCGGTGCGGAAGGTCAGGGTGGCGACCATGCCCGAGAACGCCGGCAGCAGCACCTCGAGGGTGTCGACCGCGTCGAACACGGGCTCCTTGTCCTCCTGGAGGTCGCGGTTGTACGCGAGCGGCAGCGCCTTGAGCGTCGTCAGCAGCCCGGCGAGGTCGCCCACGAGGCGGCCGGCCTTGCCCCGAGCCAGCTCGGCGACGTCGGGGTTCTTCTTCTGGGGCATGATGCTCGACCCGGTCGAGTACGAGTCGTGCAGCGTGACGAAGGAGAACTCCTTCGTCGCCCAGATGACGACCTCCTCGGCGATCCGCGACACGTCGACGGCGGTCATGGCGGCCACGAAGGCGAACTCGGCGACGAAGTCGCGCGAGGCGGTGCCGTCGATGGAGTTCTCGACGGCCCGGCTGAAGCCGAGGTCGCGCGCGACGGCCTCGGGGTCCAGGCCCAGCGACGAGCCGGCGAGGGCGCCGGACCCGTAGGGCGAGGCGTCGGTGCGGGCGTCCCAGTCGCGCAGCCGGTCGACGTCGCGCAGCAGCGCCCACGCGTGCGCGAGCAGGTGGTGGCCGAGGAGGACGGGCTGCGCGTGCTGCAGGTGGGTGCGCCCCGGCATCGGGACGCCGTGGTGGCGCTCGGCCTGCGTCACGAGCGCGTCGACGACGTCGAGGACGAGCCCACCGACGACGCGCGCGTGCTCGCGCAGGTACATCCGGAACAGCGTCGCGACCTGGTCGTTGCGGGAGCGGCCGGCGCGCAGTCGGCCGCCGAGGTCGGTGCCGACCCGGTCGATGAGGCCACGCTCGAGCGCCGTGTGGACGTCCTCGTCGTCCTGCGCCGGCACGAAGGCACCGGACAGGACGTCGGCCTCCAGTCGGTCCAGGCCCTCGAGCATGCCGGCGAGGTGCTCGTCGGAGAGCAACCCGGCGGCGGCGAGGACGCGGGCGTGGGCGCGCGATCCGGCGATGTCGTGCGGCGCGAGACGCCAGTCGAAGTGCGTGCTCTTGCTCAGGGCGGCGAGCGCCTGGTCGGGGCCGCCGCTGAACCGGCCTCCCCAGAGGCTGACGCGGCCCTCGCGGTCCTCGCCGGCCGCACCCTGCTGCGGCGTGGTGGGGGTGGCGTCGGTCGGCATCGGGTCCTCCTGGGTGACGGGGTGGTTCGGTCGTGACGGCGCGAGGCGCTCAGTCGCGGGTGCCCCCGAGCGCGAGGAGGCGCTCGGCGACGGCGACGGCGCGCTGCGGGCCGTCGGTGACGATCATGATCGTGTCGTCGCCGGCGATGGTGCCGACGACGTCGGGGTCGCGCGTCTGGTCGATGGCCGACGCGAGGTAGTTGGCGGCGCCCGGCGGGGTGCGCAGGACGACGAGCTGGCCGGCGGCCGTGGCCGACACGAGCAGCTCCTCGCAGGTGCGACGCAGCCGGGCCGAGGCCGAGTCGCCGAGCGAGCCGACGGCGGCGACCTCGCCGCCCTCCCCCGGCACCGCGTACACGAGGGCGCGGTCGCGGCGCACCTTGACCGCACCGACCTCGACGAGGTCGCGCGACAGCGTCGCCTGGGTCACGTCGATGCCGTCGGCGACGAGCAGGTCGGCGAGCTCGCCCTGGCTGTGCACCGGGTGCTGGCCGAGCAGCTCGACGATGCGGCGCTGGCGCTGGGTGCGGCTCACGGCGCGCCCTGCTCGGCCGCACGCGCGGCCGAGAGGATCTCGGGGAGGTCGTCGAGGAAGCCCTGCAGCTCGGCCTCGGTGATGACCAGGGGCGGGGCGAGGCGCAGCGCCGTCGGGGTGACGGCGTTGACGATGTAGCCGGCCTCGCGGGCCGCGGCCCCCACCGCGGCCGAGGAGACCCCGTCCAGCTCGATCGCCCGCAGCAGCCCACGACCGCGCGTGCCGCTGACGCCGGACACGTCGACGGCGTCGAGGAGGGCCCCGACGCGTCGGACGTTGCCGAGCAGGTCGTCGCGGTCGATGGTGTCGAGCACGGCGAGCCCCGCCGCGCACGCGAGCGGGTTGCCGCCGAAGGTCGTGCCGTGCTGGCCGGCCGAGAGCATCGCGGTGACGTCGGCGCCGAAGGTCACCAGGGCGCCGATCGGCACGCCACCGCCGAGACCCTTGGCGAGCGTCATGGCGTCCGGGACGATGCCGGAGCGCTGGTGGGCGAACCAGTCGCCGGTGCGGCCGATGCCGCTCTGGATCTCGTCGAGCACGAGGAGCGCACCGTGCGCGGCGGTCAGCTCGCGCGCCAGGCGCAGGTAGTCGTCGGACAGCTCGCGGACGCCGGCCTCGCCCTGGACGGGCTCGAGGAACACGGCGGCCGTGGTGTCGTCGACGGCCGTCCGCAGGGCGTCGGCGTCGTCCGGCGTGACGAAGACCACCTCGGGGATGAGCGGCTCGAAGGGCTCGCGGTAGGCGGCCTTGTGCGTCAGGGCCAGAGCCCCGGTCGAACGTCCGTGGAAGGAACCCTCGAGGGCGACGATGCGGGTGCGCCCCGTGCGGCGCGACAGCTTGATCGCCGCCTCGGTGGCCTCGGTGCCGGAGTTGGCGAAGAAGACGCCGGAGCCCTGCGGCGCCGCCGCCAGCTCGAGCAGGCGCTCGGCGAGCAGGATCGCCGGCTCGGAGGTGAAGAAGTTGGACACGTGGATGGCCTGCTCAGCCTGCTTGGCGACGGCCTGGACGAGCGCGGGGTGTCCGTGGCCGAGGGCGTTGACCGCGATGCCCGAGAGCAGGTCGAGGTAGCGGTTGCCGTCGACGTCGGTGACCCAGCAGCCGTGGCCCGAGGCGAGGACGAGCTGCGGCGCACCGAAGACCTGGACGAAGGACCCCGCGTACCGGTCGAGCAGCTCGCGGCCCGTCGTGCGGGAGGAGGCACCGGCGTCCGTGCGGGTCATCGGGTGCTCCCATCGGTGTCGGCGCTGTCGCGGGTGGGGCGGATGTCGGGCAGGACCATGGTTCCGATCCCCTCGTCGGTGAAGATCTCGAGCAGGATCGAGTGCGGCGCGCGCCCGTCGACGACGTGCGTCTGCGGGACGCCGCCCTCGACGGCGCGGATGCACGCCTCGAGCTTGGGAACCATCCCGGCGTCGACGCGGCTCAGCAGCTCGCGCGCGGCGGTGAGGTCGATCGTCGACAGCAGCGAGCTGCGGTCGGGCCAGCTGGCGTAGATCCCCTCGACGTCGGTGAGCACGACGAGCTTCTCGGCCTGCAGCGCCACGGCGATCGCCGCCGCCGCCGAGTCGGCGTTGACGTTGAGCACCTGGCCGTCGACGTCGAGGTCGGGGGCGACGGT
>JAEWFB010000662.1 GCA_023389095.1 Actinomycetes bacterium | reverse complement strand
GGGCGGGGACGCGCGCGCCACGGCTGCGGCGGCGGGCCGGACGACGGAGTGGGAGCGGCTGCCGGAACGGCCGCGGGACCGGCCGTGGGACCGGGGGCGGGCGCAGGATCGGGATCGGGATCGGGATCGGGATCGACGACGGGCGTCGGACCCTCGGCCGCCACGGGCGTCGGACCCGCGGGCGCCACGGGCGTCGCCTGCCCGGGGGCCGGGTCGGGTGCGGGGTCGTCGGCGGTGCTCACCGGTGCCCTGCCCTCGTCTGCCGTCTGCACCGTTCCATCCTGACCCACCGATGGGGGTGCGGGCGACCACCGAGGCACCCTTTGGGGGTCGCGTCAGGGTCCGGTCAGGGTCGACCCTCATGGCTGCGTCGCGGGCCGGGCGCGAGTCTGGTGACATGACGAAGAGCAAGAACGCCCCGACGCAGGGGCACGGGCTGGACGGGTTCTACGAGACGCTGCGCCGGCCCGGCATCACGCGGGTCGCCGACGGTGGCTGGTTCGCGGGCGTGGCGACGGGCCTGGGCCGCTGGCTCGGCGTCGACGCGCTCGTCGTGCGGGCCGGCTTCATCCTCCTGTCGATCTTCTTCGGCATGGGCGTGGCCCTCTACCTCACGCTCTGGCTGCTCATGCCGGACGAGCGCGGCGAGATCCACCTCGAGCGGGCCCTCAAGCACGGCGAGGGGCGGTCCATCTTCCTGCTCGTCGTCACCGCCCTGTCGCTGTTCGGCGGCGGCCCCTGGTGGGGCGGTGACACCCACGGCCTGCGGTTCGGGGCGTTCGTCCTGCTCGCCGTCGGGGCCTGGTGGTTCTTCACCCGCACCGACCAGGGACGCCGGCTCATCGGCTGGCCGTGGACCGGTCCGGGGTCGGCGTCCTCCGGCACGCCGACCGACGCGTCGGCCGCGTCAGCCTCGGCAGCCCCCGCCGCTGCGGCCCCCTCGACCGGCAACGCCGCGGCGAACGCCGGTGCCACGATGGCGGGTGGCACGACCACCGCCCCGCCGCGACCGGCTCCCGTCCCGCGGATGCCGCGTCCACGCACGCGGACCATCGGCTTCGCGCCGGGCCTGCTCGTCCTCGGGCTCGCCGTCCTCGCCGGCGCGGTCGTGGCCGAGGTCGCCCACAGCGCAGGCGTGCTGGGCAACCCGATCGCCGTCGGCATCGCGACCGGCGTGGGCGTGCTCGGGCTCGGCATCGTCGTGGCAGGTCTCGCCGGACGCCGCGCCGGAGCCCTGGCCTTCTTCACCGTGCTGGGCATGATCGCTGCGGTTGCGGCCACCGCGGCCCCGCGTGGCCTGACCCAGCCCTGGCAGGTGGGCCAGCAGTCGTACTCCGTGTCCTCGGTCTCAGACACCCGTGACTTCCAGCTCGGGATGGGAGAGATGCGCGTCGACCTCACCGCCCTCACGCCGAGCACCCTCAAGGGCCAGGCCAACCCGGTACCGGTGTCGGCGACCGTGGGGATGGGCCAGATCGACCTCGTCGTGCCGAAGGGTGTACCCGTCCGGGTCAACGCCAAGGCGAAGGCAGGCGCGCTCTACGCCCCTGACGCCATCGGTGGGCCGGTCGCCGTCAACACCAACGACTCGAACGACAACGGTATGCCGATGCGCATGCGCAGCAGCAACGGCATCAGTGTCGACCAGCCGGTCACCTTCGGGCCGGCCGGGCCTCCGGCGATCGTCGTCGACGCCGAGATCGGCGTCGGCGAGATCCGCGTCACGACCGGGGGTGCGTGATGAGCGGACAGCCCGCCCGGCGGGACGCTGACGCGCCCGGGACCCCCGACGTGCCGGCTCCCGCCGCAGCACCCGACGACACCGTGACCCGCGAGACCCACGAGACCCGTGACGACCTGGAGACGACGATGACCATCCCGCAGCCCGACGACGCGAGCACCGACAGCACCGACACCGGCCCCGAGATGAGCGCCGACCGTCCGGACCCGACGCTGTCGAGCCAGCTCGGCTGGCCCGACGCGACGACGCCGGTGCCGCAGCAGCCGACCACCGACACGACGGCCCTGCCGCAGGCGCAGACCACCGCGCTGCCGCAGGCGCAGACGGCCGCGCAGGCGCAGACGACGGAACTGCCCCAGGCGAGCGGTCCGGCCGACCCGGCGGTGCCCTACCGCGTCGAGCCGAGCGCGCCGGTGCCCGACGACGTCACGAGCGGGCCCGAGCAGGCACCCCTGCCCTCGCCTGCGTGGCCGCCCGCCGCCGAGCCGGTGCCGCAGACCTACGCGGGGCCCCCGGCGCCGGGAGTCACCGTGCGGCGCGGCCCGCGACCCGGGACCGTGATGTTCGGCCTGCTCGCGGTCATCGTCGCGGCGTACGTGCTCGTGGCCAACCTGACGAACGCCGACCTCAGCATCCGCCTCGTCGGGCCGCCGCTCATCGGTGCCTTCGGCGGGATGCTCCTGCTCGTCGGGATCGCCGGGGTCGTCGCCGGACGCCTGCGGCGCTGACCCGTACCGACCCGCACCGACCCGCACCGACCGGTCGACGCCGACGCGTCGACCGGTCGGTGCCGCATCGAGGGGGTCGCGTGGTTACGCTGCGCACGGGGCGCGGCCGCCGCGCCCCACCCGACCGCACGACACCACACGGAGGCACGACGTGGCCCTGAAGTCCGGCATCGACCTCGGCGCGCTGGATCGCGCCACCCGCCCGCAGGACGACCTCTTCCGTTTCGTCAACGGCACGTGGCTGGACACGACGGACATCCCCGAGGACCGGGCCCGTTTCGGCACCTTCGACGTGCTGCGCGAGCAGTCCACCGCGCGGGTGCGCGACCTCATCGAGCAGGCGGCGGGCGACCACGACGCGGCGCCGGGGTCGCCGACGCGACAGGTCGGCGACCTCTACACGAGCTTCATGGACACCGACCGGGTCGAGGCGCTCGGCCTCGCGCCCCTCGAGCCGTACCTGTCCGACGTCGCGACCGTGCACGACGTCGAGTCGCTCGGCGCGACCCTCGGCCGGCTCGAGCGTGTCGGGGTCCACGGCGTCCTGCACTCCTGGGTGGCCCCGGACGAGCGTTCGCCCGAGGAGTACGTCGTCTACCTCGAACAGGGCGGCCTCGGGCTGCCCGACGAGTCGTTCTACCGCGAGGACAAGTACGCCGAGATCCGCGAGGCCTACGTCGCGCACATCGGTCGGCTCCTGGCGCTCGCCGGGATCCCGGCCGCCGAGGACAAGGCGCAGCGTGTCATGGCCCTGGAGACGCGCCTGGCCGCGTCGCACTGGGACAACGTCGCCACCCGCGACGCCATCAAGACGTACAACGCCCACAGCCTCGACGAGGCGCGGCAGCTGGCGCCCCAGTTCCCTTGGGATGCTTGGCTGGTCGGGATGAAGGCCCCCGAGGGCGCCTTGGCGAAGGTCGTCGTCCGCGAGCCGAGCTTCGTCACGGCGCTCGGCGAGGCGCTCGCCGAGGTCGAGATCGCCGACTGGCAGGCGTGGCTCAGCTGGCACGTGCTGTCCGAGTTCGCCTCGCTGCTGCCGCAGGCCCTCGTCGACGAGGACTTCGCCTTCTTCGGACGCACCCTGTCGGGCCAGCCCGAGAACCGCGAGCGGTGGAAGCGCGCCGTGTCCGCCGTCGAGAACGGCGTCGGAGAGGCCGTCGGCCGGCTGTACGCCGAGCGGTGGTTCCCGCCCGAGGCCAAGGAGCGCATGCAGACGCTCGTCGCCAACCTCGTCGAGGCGTTCCGGCGCTCCTTCGGCTCGCTCGCGTGGATGGGCGCCGAGACCCGCGCCGAGGCGATCGCCAAGCTCGACGCGTTCACGCCGAAGATCGGCTACCCCGAC
>JAEWFB010000650.1 GCA_023389095.1 Actinomycetes bacterium | reverse complement strand
CCGTCTGCGCGCCGTCGAGCGGGATCGGGTCCATGAGGAGGCGCTCGCGCGCGTAGCTCAGGACCTTGTCGACGGCGACGTGGTCGGCGTCCTTGTCGAAGCTGTGCACCCGCCGATGCTAGGGCCTGGCCGGGGGTCCGCCGAACCCCTCAGGACAGGAGCGCCTCGCGCAGGCCGGCCGCGTCGTGCGCGACGACGGTGGGCCGCACCCCGTGCAGCGACTCGGTGGTGCCGGCGCCCCACGTGACGGCAAGGGTGTCGACGCCCGCGGCCTTGCCGGCGAGGACGTCGACGACGGCGTCGCCGACGTAGACGGCGTCGTTGGAGCCGCGGCCGAGGCGCTCGAGGCAGAGCAGGATGGGCGTCGGGTCGGGCTTGTGGCGCTCGGTGTCCTCCATCGCCACGAGGTTCTCGACGTGCTCGGACAGGCCGAGGATGTCCATCGCCTGCTGGGCCGACTCGCGACGCTTCGAGGTGGCGACCCCGACCCGGACGCCCGCGGCGCGGAGGTCGGCGAGCACCTCGCGCACGCCGTCGTACCCACGGATGAGGCGCTCGGTGTTGTCGGCGTTCCACTGCAGGTAGGTGGCGTACAGCTCGTCGGCGTGCTCCGGCGAGTGGTCGCGGAAGGCGTTGATGAGGGGGCGCCCGATCCACGAGCGGATGACGGTGGGGTCCTCCTCGCGGCCGAGCACGGTGCGGAACGCGTACTGGTACGACTCCACGATGAGGTGGATCGTGTCTGCGAGGGTGCCGTCGAGGTCGAAGACGGCGGTGGTCCAGCGGGGAGAGGTCACCGGGCGAGCCTAGGGCCTGCGGGGCTCAGCCGAGCCAGCGCCCGGCGCGCATGACCCGCCCCACCCGGGCCGACGCGTCGACGACGACGAGGTCGGCGCGCGCCCCCTCGGTGAGCACGCCGCGGCCCTCCAGACCGAGCGCCCTTGCGGGAGTTCGGGACCCGCTGCGGGCAGCCGAGGACAGCGGAACACCGGAGGCCACCGCCCGGGCAACGACGTCGGCCACGTGGGCCGTGCCGCCGGCGATCGAGCCCGGTGACGAGCCGTCCGGATCGTGGGCCAGGCGGGCCACGGCGTCGCGGACCACGACGTCGAGCCCGCCGAGCACGTACCAGCCGTCGCCGACTCCGGCCGCGGCCATGGCGTCGGAGACGAAGGCGACCCGCTCGACGCCGACGAGGTCGAGGACGGTGAGCATCGTGTCGTCGGAGACGTGCGCGCCGTCGGCGATGAGCTCGACGGTCGCGGCCCCGCGGGCGGCGGCCCGCAGCATCGCGGCGACGGCGCCCGGCTCGCGATGGTGCCACGGGTCCATCCCGTTGAACAGGTGGGTCGCGACGTCGGCTCCGGCCGCCAGGGCCTGCTCGACCTGGGCGAACGTGGCGGTCGTGTGGCCGACGGCGGCGTGCACCCCGGCGTCGGTGAACCAGCGGACGGCGTCGAGGCCGTGGGTGCGCTCGGGAGCCAGGGTCACCTGGCGCACGTGGCCGCGCCCGAGGCGCAGGAGGCGCTCGACCTCGGCGAGCGAGGGGTCGCGCAGCAGGGTCGGGTCGTGGGCGCCACAGCGGGCCTCGGCCAGCCACGGGCCCTCGAGGTGGATGCCGTCGACGAGGCCGTCGTCGGCGAGCTCGGCGAGCATCGCGACGCCACGCTCGAGGTCGGCGGGGGGCATCGTCACGAGGCTCGCCACGACGCTCGTCGACCCGCGCTCGTGGTGGTGGCGGGCGGTGGCCTCGGCCGCGGCGTCGCGCAGGTCGGTGAACGCCGTGCCGCCGCCGCCGTGGCAGTGGATGTCGACGAAGCCGGGCAGCAGGGTGCCCTCGACCCGTTCGACGCGTTCGCCACGTTCGACGCGCTCGCCACCACGCGCGCCGTGCGGTGGGTCGGCGCCGGGGCCCAGCGGGGTGACCGCGGCAATCCGCTCCCCCTCGATCCGGACGAGGACGTCGGGCAGCACGGCGTCGTCGACGAGGGCGGGGCCGCGCAGTGTGAGGTCCATCGGGGTCGATTCTGTCGCACCGGGCGCGGGGGTAGCGTGTGGCCGTGCCAGCGCGACCCCTGAGCGAGCTCGTCCACCCGACCTGGGTGCCTGCCCTCGAACCCGTCGCCGACACCATCACCGCACTGGGCGAGTTCCTCCGCGGCGAGGTCCAGGCCGGCCGTGGCTACCTGCCCGCCGGCGACGCCGTGCTGCGCGCCTTCTCGCTGCCGCTGCCGGAGGTCCGCGTGCTCGTCGTCGGCCAGGACCCCTACCCGACGCCCGGCCACCCGGTCGGCCTCAGCTTCAGCGTCGCCCCCGACGTGCGCCCCGTGCCACGCTCCCTGCAGAACATCTACTCCGAGCTCGGCACCGACCTGCGCCTGCCGACGCCGGCCGACGGCGACCTCTCGCCCTGGTTCGAGCGCGGCGTCATGCTGCTCAACCGGGTGCTCACCGTGCGCCCCGGCAAGCCCGCGAGCCACCAGGGCAAGGGCTGGGAAACCGTGACGGCACAAGCGATCTCGGCCCTGGTCCAGCGCGGCGGGCCCCTCGTCGCGATCCTCTGGGGACGCCAGGCGCAGTCGCTCGCCCCGATGCTCGGCGACGTGCCGCGCATCGAGTCCGCCCACCCCTCACCGCTCTCGGCACGGTCGGGCTTCTTCGGGTCGCGGCCCTTCAGCCGCACCAACGAGCTGCTGGCCGAGCAGGGGGCCGACCCCATCGACTGGAGGCTGACATGACCCAGCCCGCACCCGGCATCCACGTGCCGCGCGTCTGGACCCGCTTCGTCGCCATCGGCGACTCCTTCACCGAGGGCATGTGCGACGACGACCCCGACTTCACGCGCGACGGGGAGTTCGCCGGCTGGGCCGACCGTCTCGCCGCGCACCTGTCCGGGATCGCCTCCGCCGCGGGCCACGACTTCGGGTACGCCAACCTGGCCGTCCGCGGGCGCAAGCTCGCCGACGTCGTCGGCCCGCAGCTCGACGACGCGCTCGCCCTCGAGCCCGACCTCGTCAGCATCGTCGGCGGCGGCAACGACATCCTGCGCCCCAAGGCCGACCTCGACGGGCTCGCCGCGCGCCTCGAGGCGGCCGTGGCCCGCATCCGCGCCACCGGCGCCGACGTGCTCATGGCCACGCCGGTGGACCCGGCCGACGCGCCGCTCGTCAAGGCCACCCGCGGCCGCGCCGCGATCCACTCGGCCAACATCTGGAGCATCGCCCGTCGCAACGGCGCCCACGTCATCGACCAGTGGGGGCTGCACGCCCTGCGCGACTGGCGGATGTGGTCCGAGGACCGCATCCACATGACCCCGGAGGGGCACCGACGCGTGTCCCTCGCCGCGCTCGAGGCGCTCGGCCACACGCCCTCGGAGGCCGGGTGGGAGACCCCGCTCGACGCCGCTCCCCCGATCAGCCGCCGCGAGGCGCTCCAGGCCAACGCCCAGTGGGCCCGGGAGTACGTCGGGCCATGGGTCCACCGGCGCCTCACCGGCCGCTCGTCCGGCGACCACCGCTCGGCCAAGCGTCCCGACGTCACACCGGTCGAGCCCAACTGACCGACTGCGAGAAACCTTGCGGTGCAGGCATTTCGCCCGATGCGCCCGATCGGTGGCGGTCCGTCCCCGCCGCCTTAGGCCGGGCTTAACACTGGCTTGAAGTCCTGCGCGGGACACCGCTCCTAGGCTGCCGCTGTCGCACCGCGCGCGGACGCCGACGGGACGCAGCGCGGCGCGCGGGAAGGAGCCGCCGTGCACCGCGACCCGGCGTCCGAGGACGCGGCCTCGCTGTCCGCGCAGACGCCTTCGAGCGCGGCCCCGCGACGCCTCAGGGGCGGCGCGACCCGACGGCTCCTCGCCCCCACGACGTGGGTGCTGCTCGTCCTCGCCGCCATCGGGGTTCCGCTGCGGATCCTCTGGACGGCGCCCGAGCCCTCGCACCAGGGACTCTGGCGGGTCACGTCGCTCATCGCGGCGCTCGCGGCCGCCTCGCTGCTGCTGCTGACGTTCGTCCTGCCGAGCCGCTTCCGGCCGATCACCGGCTACCTCGGCGTCGAGCGGCTGCTGCGCAGCCACCGCGCGCTCGCGCTCATCGCCGTCGGGCTCGTCCTGGCCCACGTCGTCGCGGTCCTGCTGCGCCCGGGACCGGGCCTCGGCATCCTCGACCTGCGCACCGCCCCACCCCGTGTGTGGGCGGCGAGCATCGCGACGCTCGCGCTCATCGGCCTCGTGACGCTCGGGCTGACCCGCCGTCGGCGCCGACCCCGCTACGAGGGCTGGCGGCTCGTGCACGTGCTCCTCGCCAACGTCGCGCTGCTCGCCACGGCGCTGCACGTGCTCTGGCTGCAGGACCTGACGCGCTGGAACCAGACCCGCAACTGGCTCATGGCCCTCGGCGTCGCGATGCTCCTCGCCGTCGCCCATCGCTGGGTGTGGCGACCGCTGCGGGCGCTGCGCAACCGGTACGTCGTCGACGAGGTGCGCCGGCCGGCGCCGGGAGCCACGACGCTGGTGCTGCGCGCCGTGGGGCACCGCGGGGTGCCGTTCCGGCCCGGGCAGTTCGCCTGGCTCAAGATCGGCGCCTCGCCGTTCGTCTTCGAGGAGCACCCGTTCACCATCTCCTCGGACGCCACCGAGCCATGGCGCAAGGAGTTCACGATCAAGGGCCTCGGCGACTTCAGCGAGATCGTCGCGGGACTGCGACCGGGCCGGCACGTCTTCCTCGACGGGCCGCACGGCGCGTTCACCCTCGACGGGCTGCGCTCGGACCGGTTCGTCCTCATCGCCGGCGGCGTCGGCATCACCCCGATGCTCAGCATGCTGCGCACCCTGGCCGCCCGCGG
>JAEWFB010000484.1 GCA_023389095.1 Actinomycetes bacterium | reverse complement strand
GGGCGGGCGGGCGCTCGGCGCCGGAGCGGTCAGGCCCGGCGGTCGGCCTCCTGCGCACGCAGGGCGCGGGCGATCGTGTCGCGGTTCTCGGCGACGGTCCGCACGAGCCCGGCCTGGGCGTCGGCGTTCGCGGCCAGCCACGCGTCCGAGGCCTCGAGCAGCGCCGCGTCGGCGAGCGCGAACGGGTAGAACCCGCCCACGACCCGCTCACCGATGGCGACGCTGCGCGCGGCCCACGCGTCGACGAGCATCGCGTGGTACTTCGCGACGTACGGCTCGAGCAGCGACAGGTCGGTGCTCCGACGGAAGCCCGCGGACACCGCCTCGACCATCTGGTTGGACAGGACGTTCTGCTCGACGGCCTTGGCCCACGCGTCGGCCTTGGCCTCGGCCGTCGGACGCGAGGCCAGCGCCTCGGCGTGCCGCTCCTTGCCGGTGGACGTCGGGTCGCGGTCGAGCTCCGCCTCGAGCTCGGTGTCGGTGGCGACGCCGAGGGCGGCCAGGGCCCGGGTGAACGTCCAGCGCAGCTCGGTGTCGACCGTGAGGCCGGGGAGCGAGGCCTCGCCGGTGAGCAGCGCCCGGAAGCGGTCGGCGTCGGAGGCGTCGGCCGTCGTGTTGGCCCATCCCTCCACGAGCTGGAACTGGGCGTCGCTGCCCGGCTCGGCCGACTCGGCCAGCGCCCGCAGCGAGCTGCTGAGCAGGGCCGAGGTGTCGGCCCGGTGCTCGGGCGCGACGTAGAGGCGCGCGGACTGGACGATCTGGCCGAGCAGCACGCGCAGCAGCGTCGAGTCGCTCTCGCCCGGCAGCGTCTCGAGGACGAAGCGGACGAAGTCGCGCGCCGACATCTCGGCGTCACGCGTCATGTCCCACGTCGCGCCGAGCACGAGCGAGCGGGGGAGCGAGTCCTGGAAGCCGCGCGGGTGTGCCAGCGCCGTGGCGAGCGAGCGCTCGTCGAGGCGGATCTTGGCGTAGGCGAGGTCGTCGTCGTTGAGCAGCAGCAGGTCGGGCTGCGCGACGCCGACGAGCTCGGGCAGGTCGGTGCGCTCACCGGCGACGTCGACCTCGTGGTAGGCCGTGCGGACGAGGTCGTCGCCCTGCACGGAGTAGAGGCCGATGCCGAGGCGGTGCGGCCGCAGGGTCGGGTACGCCTCGGCGGCGGTCTGCTCGACGGAGAAGCGGGTGTAGCGGCCCTCCGCGTCGACGTCGAACGACGGGCGCAGCGTGTTGACGCCGGCCGTCTCGAGCCACAGCTTGCTCCACTCGGTCAGCTCGCGGCCCGACGCGGTCTCGAGCTCGCCGAGCAGGTCGGAGAGGGTCGTGTTGCCCCACGCGTGCTTCCTGAAGTACTCGCGCAGCGCCGCGACGAACGGCTCGCGGCCGACGTAGGCGACGAGCTGCTTGAGCACCGAGGCGCCCTTGGCGTACGTGATGCCGTCGAAGTTGACCTCGACGTCCTCGAGGTGGCGCATGTCGGCGGCGATCGGGTGCGTCGAGGAGAGCTGGTCCTGGGTGTAGGCCCACGCCTTCTCGGCCGTGCCGAACGTCGTCCAGGCGCTGCTCCACTCGGTGGCCTCGGCCTGGCACGTCGTCGAGGCCCACTCGGCGAACGACTCGTTGAGCCAGAGGTCGTCCCACCACTTCATCGTCACGAGGTTGCCGAACCACATGTGCGCCAGCTCGTGCAGGATCGTCAGGGCGCGGCGCTCGATCTTGGCCTCGCTCACCTTGGAGCGGAAGACGTAGACCTCGGTGAACGTCACGGCCCCGGCGTTCTCCATCGCGCCCATGTTGTACTCGGGCGTGAAGACCTGGTCGTACTTCTCGAACGGGTAGGCCTGGTCGAACTCCGACTCGAAGAACGCGAAGCCCTTCTTCGTGCAGTCGAAGATGTTGCCGGCATCGAGGTGCTGGGTCAGCGACTTGCGGCAGAAGACACCGAGGGGCACGGTGCCGCCCCGGGTCTCGACCTCGTCGCGGACCTCGTCGTAGGGGCCCGCGATGAGTGCCGTGATGTAGGAGGAGATGCGCGGCGTCGGCGCGAAGGACCACGTCGCCTTCTCGACACCGTCGGCGACCCCGGCCGGCTCGGGCTTCGGCGTCGGGGAGTTGGAGATGACCTTCCAGTGCGCGGGAGCCGTCACGGTGAACGTGAAGGCCGCCTTGAGGTCGGGCTGCTCGAAGACCGCGTACATGCGGCGGGAGTCGGGCACCTCGAACTGCGTGTAGAGGTACACCTCGTTGTCGACCGGGTCGACGAACCGGTGCAGGCCCTCGCCAGTGTTGGTGTAGAGGCCGGTGGCCTCGATCGTCAGCTCGTTGTCGGCGGCGAGGCCCGGCAGGGCGACCCGCGAGTCGGCGAACAGCGCGGCCGCGTCGAGGTCGGCGCCGTTGAGGGTGACGCGCTCGACCGAGTCGGCGATGAGGTCGATGAACGAGTCGGTGCCGGGCTCGGAGCACGCGAAGCGCGCGGTCGTGACCGTCCGGAACGTCTCGGGGCCCGTCGTGAGGTCGAGACGGACGTCGTAGCTGTCGACCCGCAGGACCGCGGCGCGGGCGGCCGCCTCCTCGCGGGTCAGGTTCTTGCCGGGCACGAAGGGACCTCCTGGGGACGGGAAGTGCATGGCGTGCGACGCAGGCGGCACCGGTCGGACGGCCTCGTCGCCCGGACATCCTCGCACGGGACCACCCCTGCACCGCCACCGCGATACGGCCCGTCGAGGGCGGGTGCAGGCGTTCTCGGTCGGGTGCGAGGATGTCCACCATGACCGCGCCGACCCCTCCAGCCCCCACCTCGACGACCCGGCCGGACGGCGACGGCGGCCAGGGCGTCGAGATGTGGTTCGACCCGATCTGCCCGTGGGCGTGGATGACCTCGCGCTGGCTCATGGAGGTCGAGCGCCTGCGCGGCCTGCACGTCACGTGGTCGGTCATGAGCCTGGCCGTCCTCAACGAGCACCGCCACGACCTCGACGCCGCCTACCGCGCCCGCATGGACGAGGCGTGGGGGCCCGTCCGCGTCATCATCGCCGCCGCCGAGGCCCACGGCGACCGCGTCATCAAGCCGCTCTACGACGCGATGGGCACCCGGATCCACCTGCGGAAGATGAGCGACTTCGACGCCGTCGTCCGCGAGTCGCTCGAGGAGGTCGGCCTCCCGGCGGCACTCGCCAAGGAGGCCCACCACAAGAAGTACGACGCGGCGCTGCACCGCAGCCACAAGCGGGGCATCAGCCTCGTCGGCACCGAGGTGGGCACGCCGATCATCTCGGTCGCGGGCGTCGCGTTCTTCGGACCCGTCGTCACGCCGGCGCCCCAGGGCGAGGACGCGCTGCGGCTCTGGGACGGCTGCGTGCTCGTCGCCTCGACGCCGGGCTTCTTCGAGCTCAAGCGCACCCGTACGCTCGGCCCGATCCTCGACTGACCCACGCTTCCACCCCGACGCACCCAAGGACGGACATGCGCATCCACATCGGCGGCGACCACGCGGCCTTCGACCTGCACCAGGCACTCCTGACCCACCTGCGCGACGCCGGCCACGACGTCGTCGACCACGGCCCGTTCGCCTTCGACGCGCAGGACGACTACCCGGTGTTCGTCCTGCGGGCCGCGGAGGCCGTTGCGGCCGAGGCGGGTTCGCTCGGCGTCGTGCTCGGCGGCTCGGGCAACGGCGAGCAGATCGCGGCCAACAAGGTCGGTGGGATCCGCGCCGCACTGGCCTACTCCACCGAGATCGCGAGCCTCGCGCGCGAGCACAACGACGCGCAGGTCGTGTCCATCGGAGCCCGGTTCACACCGGTCGCCGACGCCATCGCCATCGTCGACACCTTCATCGGGACGAACTTCTCGGATGGGGCGCGCCACGCGCGTCGTCTCGGTATGGTTTCCGCGTACGAGAACACGGGGGACTTGCCGGCGCTGCCGGACCCGAGCGCGTCGTGAGCTGACGCCCGGGCCGGCTCCCCTCCAGCCCAGCAAGGGAGGCACGTGGCGACCAACGAGAGCATCGTCTCTCGCCGTTCGGGCTACGCTGCCGGACCCCTCCGACGCCTCAGCCTCCTCGGCCCGTGGCTCTCTCGCGCGCCGTGGGTCGTCGTCGGGATCTTCCTGACGCTGGGCATCATCGGCACGAGCGCCATCTACGTGTGGCCCGACTCCGTGCCGTGGAGCATCTACTGTCTCCTCGTCGTCGCCGCGGGCCTCTTCCTCGAGCCGCGGTTCCTCCTCGTCGTCTTCATCGGCCTGTTCCTGTCGATGTCGATCCTCGGGGTGTACCTCGGCAGCACCAAACCGTCGACGACCGGGTCGCAGATCGTCACCGTCGCCACCATGCTGCTCATGCTGTGGCTCTCGCACGCCCGCGCCCAGGTCGGTGTCGTCGGCGTCAGCGGCGAGTCGATGCTCGTCGACATGCGCGACCGGCTGCGTGCCCAGGGCGAGCTCCCCGAGCTGCCCGCGACGTGGCAGGCCGAGGTGGCCCTGGAGTCGGCGTTCGGCGACGGGTTCGCCGGTGACTTCGTGGTCGCCAGCCGGTCCACCGACGGTCGCATGCTCGAGGTCGCGCTCGTCGACGTGTCGGGCAAGGGCCGCGAGGCCGGTACGCGCTCGCTGCTGCTCTCCGGCGCCCTGGGCGGCCTGCTCGGCGAGACCGACGAGGACGGCTTCCTCCACTCGGCCAACAACCACCTGCTCCGGCTGCGGTGGGCCGAGGGCTTCGCCACGGCGGTGCACGTCGCCGTCGACCTCGAGAGCGGCAACTTCACCATCGGCTATGCGGGACACCCCGCCGCGGCACAGTTTGCCGCCGGGTCGGGTCGGTGGCGGATGCTGACCGGGGGTCGGGGGCCGCTCCTCGGTGTCATCGAGCAGGCCACCTTCCCGCGCGAGACCGGCACGATCCGCCGCGGCGACGCCCTGGTGCTCTACAGCGACGGCGTCATCGAGGCCCGCGACAAGGCGCTCGTCGACGGCATCGACCGGATGCTCGGCCGCGCGGAGTCGTTCATCCGCACCGGGTTCGAGGGCCTGGCCCAGCGCCTGTGCGACCAGGCCGCGGCGGGCCTCGGCGACGACCGGGCCGTCGTCACCATCTGGCGCACCTGACGCGTCGGAGCCCTCGTGACGGGGGAGCGTGGTCGGCGGCGTCGGGACGGCCGCTCCGGGATCACTACGATGCGGGCGTGGCCCCGCATCCCGACGACCAGACCCCTCCCGTGAGCGCGACCCCGCGCAGGACCCACGAGGTGCCCGACCTGCCCGAGGGCGTCAGCGCCGCCCGCGTGCGCAGCTTCGTGCGTCGCGGGCGTCTGTCGACGCTGACCCTCGAGCGGATGCAGACCCTGGCCCCGGCACGCGCCCTGCCGCCCGGCCCCTTCGACCCGGCCGCCGCGTTCGGACGCCTCGCGCCCGTCGTCCTCGAGATCGGCTGCGGCCACGGGCACGCCGCCATCGCCTACGCGAGCACCCACCCCGAGCACGACCTGCTCGCGATGGACGTCCACACGCCGGGCATCGCGCGGATGCTCGCCGACGCGGAGCAGGCGGGGGTGCCCAACCTCAGGGTCGAGGTCGGCGACGCCGTCGTCTTCCTGGAGGAGCGCGTCGGCGACGCCACGCTCGACGCCGTGCACCTCTTCTTCCCCGACCCCTGGCGCAAGACCAAGCACACGAAGCGACGATTCGTCAGCCCGACCAACCTCGACCTGCTCGCCCGCGTACTCAAGCCCGGCGGCCACGTGCTCGTGGCCACCGACCAGGACTTCTACGCCGAGCACGTCCTCGAGGAGGTCGCCGCGCATCCCCGCTTCGCCGCCCGACGCGTCGAGCGTCCCGCGTGGCGACCCGACGACGGGTTCGAGGCCAAGGGCGTGCGCGCCGGCCGCACGATCAACGAGCTGCGCCTCGACCTGCTGCCTGCCTGACGGGCGGGGCAACAGGATGCCGCCGTCGCGCCCCGTGGCTCGTTCCTCGTCGCGGTGCGCTCCGGCTC
>JAEWFB010000465.1 GCA_023389095.1 Actinomycetes bacterium | reverse complement strand
GCTCAGCCCCGTCGGCCAGCTGCCCGACGCCGTTGCTGAGCCGGCCGGCGCCGTCCGCCAGGTCGCCCGAGCCTGCCCGCACCCCGGCGGTGCCCGTCTGCTGCAGCGTCTTGGCGCCGGCCGCCACCTGCGTCGTGCCGCCGTGGACGGCGTCCGCGCCGGCGGTGAGCGCGTCGACGGCGTCGAGCAGGTCGAGGCCCCCGCTGCCGAGGAGGTCGACGCCGCTCTGGAGGTCGTTGACACCGCCACGCAGCGTCTTGTCCTTCGCGTGGTCCGTCGGCGTACCGATGCCACCCTGGACCGTGGCGACGACGCCGTCGACGAGCTGGCTGACGCCGCCGTCGACGAGCTCGACGCCCTCGAGGAGCCCAGGGACCTTCGGGTCGCAGATGCCCTTGAGCGTCGTGTTGCTCAGGCCGCACTCGACCCTGGCGAGGCCCACCTCCGCGACCGAGAGCTTGTCCTTGAGCACGCCGAGACCGTCGGACACCTGGCCGAGCCCCCCGGACACCTGGCCGAGGCCCCCCGAGGCGGCCGTGGTCTGCGTCCGCAGGTCGGTCAGGCCGGCCTGCACCTGCCCGAGGATCCCCTGGCAGACGACACCGCAGTCAGCGGCCTTCGCCAGGCTGACACCGCCGCCCAGCTCGTCGATGCCGCCCCCGGTCTTGAGGGCATCGTCCAGGCCCGCCTTCACGTGGTCGACGCCGTCCCGGGATTGGTCGAGGCCACCCGCGAGCAGGTCGAGGCTGTGCCCGGACGCCGTGGCGTCGGCGAGACCGGCGCGCACCTGGTCGACGCCGTCGATGAGGGTGCCCGTCCGGCCCGTGCCGCCGAGGCCGGCGCGGAGCTGGGCGATGCCGGCGTGCAACGGCTTGGCCTGCTCGGGCAGTCCACCGACACCGTCGTAGAGCCGGGTGAGCCCGGCGTCTACCTGGTCGAGACCGTCTGCGACCTGGGCGAGCCCGTCGAGCAGCTCGGGTGCGTGCTCGCCGACGAGGTGCAGACCCGCGGCCACCTGGCCGGCGCCGTCGTCGACCTGGGCCGCCCCGCCGGACAGCTTCTTGGCACCGTCGTCGACCTGCGCCGCGCCGACGTGCAGCTTCACCGCGCCGTCGGCCACCTGCGCCGAGCCCGAGCTGGCCTCGCCCGCACCCGCACGGAGCTTGGCGGTTCCGTCCTTGAGCTGCCCTGCGCCGGAGGCGAGCTCGCGCGAGCCCGGGAGCGCCTGTGCGCCGAGGCCGGCGTCGAGCTTCTTGGCGCCGTCGCGCAGCTGGACGAGCCCGCCGAGCAGGGTCGCGGCGCCGTCACGCAGCTTGAGGAGGTTGTCGTCGATCTGCGTCGCGCCGGCGGTGAGCTCGACGCCCTTCTGGGCGCCGCCCTTGTAGCTGTCGGCCCCGCCCTTGAACGACGGGCTGTCGAGCGGGCTCACCGGGAGCGCCTGGACCGAGGCCGCCGGGATGAGGCCGCTCGTGATGTCGGCGGCGTAGCCGAAGGTCGCCTCGGGCTTTCCGATGGGGCCGAACAGCGTCATCGTGTAGCTGAGCCTCGTACCGCCGTGGCCGTCGCCGGCCACGGACGCCCCCGGCGAGGACACGTTCGTGAAGCCCTCGGGCAGCACGGTGCTCAGCTGGCCGACCATGGGGATGACGACGTCGACCGTCCTTGTCACCTGGGTGCCGGTGCCGTCGTCGAAGGAGACCTCCTGCTGCGTCCCGGTGATGTTGCGCACCGTGTAGGTCACCTGCAGGCGCCCGCTGCGCCCGGCGACGTCGCCGGGCTCGATCGCCTTGCCGTCGAGGGTGTAGGCGGCGTGCACCTCGAGCGGCAGCTTCTTCGTGAAGTCACTGACTGTACGCAGGTGCTGCTCGCCGTCCACGTCGTAGTGGCCGGTCATGACGCCGTTCGCCACGGTGAACCCGCCGAAGCCGTCCAGGTTGCGCAGTCCGCGCGTCTCGATCGGGTTGGACAGCTCGACACTGCCGTGGCCGCGCATGCTGACCTGCTCGTAGACGCGGGCCGTGTCGAGGGCGCCGGTCGGGTCGAGGTAGGCCTGCACCGTCTCGGTGTTCGTGACGGTGACACCGCCCGAACCGGTGGATGCGGCAGCTGCAGGGGCCGCCGCAAGGAAGGCGATGGTCGGGGCCGTGGCGAGGCCCGCGACGAGGGTGGCGATGGTGCGGCGGCTCACGAGGCGGCTCCGGTCACGAGGTCGTCGATGCTGGTCTGGTCGTCGCGGTCCGAGCGACGGTCGGCGCGCTCCGCGCGGCGGGCGGGGCTCGAGTTCTCATCCCCGGCGGCAGCGGCCGCACGGGCGGAGTCCTGCTGCAGCGGGAGAAGGTTCGTCACCAGGAAACCGAGGGCGACCGCGAGCAGCACGGTCGTCGCCGCCCCCGGGGAGTCGCTGAGGAACTGCGGCGGCGCCGCTGTGTAGGTCTCCTCGTAGGCACCGACGATGGCCGCCGCCCCGAGCAGGCCGCTCCAGAGCGGCAGCCGGCCGCCCGTCAGGGCCGCGACGACGGCGACGACCGCGACGACGACGAACGCCGCGACCGCGCGGCCGGACGGGGCATCGGGCAGGACCGCTGCGCGCAGCGCGAAACCGAGCCAGGCGGCGAGGAACCCGACGCCGAAGCCGGCCACCTTGCCCCACCCCGGGCGGTGTCCCACCAGACCCAGGACCCCGCCGAGCGCGGCGCCGAGGAGTGCCACGTGCTCGAGGTCGAGCGAGAACGTCTCGCTCAGGGCGATGACGGCCGCCGCGAGGACGGCGAGACACAGACCTGTGACCAGGCTTTTGACCATGTCCACCTCACAGTAAAAGCACCCGTCTCCGTTGACGGGTGCAAGTTACCGAGGAGTATGCAGGGCGGCGGGTCGACGCGCACCGGGTCGCGACCCATCCGACGCGGCCGTTGCCAGAACGTGACCAAACCGGCGTGACGGACGGACCGCCGACCTCGTTCGCGCGCCTCCGGTCAGTGGGCGGCGTCGTGCCAGGAACGGCCGACGCCGACGTTGACGTCGAGCGGGACATCCATGGGCGCAGCGTTGCCCATCTCGTCGCGGACGAGCTTCTCGACGTCGTCGCGCTCCCCCGCCGCGATCTCGAGGACGAGCTCGTCGTGCACCTGCAGCAGGATCCGGGACCTCGCGCCCGCCGCGGTGAGGGCACGGTCGACGCCGATCATCGCGACCTTCATGATGTCGGCGGCAGACCCCTGGATCGGGGCGTTGAGGGCCATCCGCTCGGCGGCCTCGCGGCGCTGCCGGTTGTCGGAGGTGAGGTCGGGCAGGTACCGACGGCGCCCGAGCATCGTTGCGGTGTAACCGGTTCCGCGCGCCTCGGCCACGACGTCGCGCAGGTACGCGCTGACGCCGCCGAACCGCTCGAAGTAGCCCTCCATGAGGCCGCGGGCCTCCTCGGTGCTGATGGTCAGCTGCTTGGAGAGCCCGTACGCGGACAGCCCGTAGGCCAGGCCGTAGGACATCGCCTTGACCTTCGAGCGCATCGCGGGCGTCACGTCGTCGGGCTCGACGCCGAACACGCGGGACCCGACGAACTTGTGGAGATCCTCGCCGGTGCGGAACGCCTCGATGAGGCCGGCGTCGCCCGACAGGTGCGCCATGACGCGCATCTCGATCTGCGAGTAGTCGGCCGACATGAGCGCCTCGTAGCCGTCGCCGACGACGAAGAGCTCACGGATGCGGCGGCCCTCCTCGGTGCGGATCGGCACGTTCTGCAGGTTCGGCTCGGTGGAGGACAGCCGCCCGGTGGCGGCGATGGTCTGCAGGTAGGTGGTGTGGATGCGGCCGTCGTCGGACACCGACTTCTGCAGCCCCTCGACGGTGACGCGCAGGCGCGCCGCGTCGCGGTGGCGCAGCAGCGCCTCGAGGAACGGGTGCTCGGTCTTGGTGAAGAGGTCGGCGAGGGCGTCGGCATCGGTGGTGTAGCCGGTCTTCGTCTTCTTGGTCTTCGGCATGTTGAGCTCGCCGAAGAGCACCTCCTGCAGCTGCTTGGGCGAGCCGAGGTTGATGCGGTTGCCGCCGATGGCGTCCCACGCGTCCTCCTGCGCCTGGGCGACCTTCGCGGCGAAGTCGGTCTCGAGGGCGTCGAGCCCGGGAGCGTCGACGGCGATGCCGGTGCGCTCCATCCGGGCCAGCACGTCGATGAGCGGCAGCTCGATGTCGGCGAGCAGCTCGGTACCGCCCGTGGCGGCGACCTGCTCGTCGAGCGCGACGGCGAGGTCGCGCACGGCCGTGGCCCGGACCATCTCCTGGGCCGCCGCCTTCTCGTCGGCGTCACCGCCGAAGTCGAGCATGCCCTGCCCGTCGGCCGGGGCGGCGCCGCTCAGCTCGCGCTTGAGCTGGCGCAGCACGAGGTCGTCGAGGTGGTAGGTGCGCTGGTCGGGCTTGACGACGTAGGCCGCGAGCTGGGTGTCGCTCGTCAGGCCCGCCAGGGTGAACCCCCGCGCGGTCAGCGCCTCGACGGGGCCCTTCGCGTCGTGCATCGCCTTGGGGCGCTCGGGGTCCTCGAGCCACGAGGCCAGGGACGTCTCGCCCTCCTCCGGCAGGGTGCTGAGGTCGATGAAGGCGGCCGACCCGTCGGGGGCGGCGACGGCCAGGCCGGTGGCGTCGCCCGTGCCGCGGGCCCACGTGCCGGTGACCGAGAGCCCGGCCCGCTCGCCGGCCGGCAGGTGCGCGGCGACCCAGTCGGCGACCTGCTCGGGCGCGAGCACCTCGCCCTCGACGTCGAAGCCCTCCTCGGCCTCGGGCTCGGCAGCCTCGACGGAGGCGAACAGCCGGTCGCGCAGGACGCGGAACTCGAGCCGGTCGAAGACCTCGTGGACCTCCTCGCGCGCCCACTGGTGACGCACGAGGTCGTCGACGCCGACGCCGACCGGCGCGTCGCGGACGAGCTGGTTGAGGCGGCGGTTGCGCAGGACCTGGTCGAGGTGCTCGCGCAGCGACTCCCCCGCCTTGCCCTTGATCTGGTCGATGCCGGCGACGATACCGTCGAGGTCGCCGAACTGGGTGATCCACTTCGCGGCGGTCTTGGGCCCGACGCCGGGCACGCCCGGCAGGTTGTCGGAGGTCTCACCGACCATGGCGGCGAGGTCGCTGTAGCGGTTCGGCGGCACGCCGTACTTCTCCTGCACCTGGGCCGGGCCCATCCGCCACACCTCGGAGACGCCGCGCACCGGGTAGAGGATCGTGACGTGGTCGGTGACGAGCTGGAAGGTGTCGCGGTCGCCCGAGCAGATGAGCACCTCGAGGCCCTCGTCGCCGGCCGCGGTGGCGATCGTGGCGATGATGTCGTCGGCCTCGTAGCCGTCGAGCTCGACGTAGCTGATGCGCAGCGCGTCGAGGACCTCCTTGACGAGCGGGACCTGGCCCTGGAACTCGTCGGGGGTGCGCGCCCTGCCTGCCTTGTACTCGGCGTACTGCTCGGTGCGGAAGGTCTGCCGCGACTTGTCGAACGCGACGACGACGTGCGTCGGCTCCTCGTCGCGCAGCATGTTGATGAGCATCGAGGTGAAGCCGTACACCGCGTTGGTGTGCTGGCCCGTGCTCGTCGAGAAGTTCTCGGCGGGGAGCGCGAAGAACGCACGGTAGGCCAGCGAGTGTCCGTCGAGGAGGAGAAGTCGGCTCACGGGGCAACCCTAGTGGCGACCGCCGACGCCGTGATCCCGGGCACGGCGCCGTGGCCGAGGCCGCCGCCCGCGCCCGGCCGGGAGGCCGGGCGGCATACGATCGCCGGCATGACCGACCCCAGCGACGGCACGACCGGCCAGCCCACCCCGCACGAGACCGGGCTCGCGGTGATGCGCGACATGGCGGCCGGCACGCTCCTCGAGCGGATGGGCATCGAGGTGACGGAGGCGACACCGGAGCGCCTCGTGGCCACGATGCCGGTCGCCGGCAACACCCAGCCCTACGGCCTGCTCCACGGCGGCGCCAGCGTCGTGCTCGCCGAGAGCCTCGGCTCGATCGGGGCCCAGCTGCACGCCGGACCCGGCCGGGTCGCGGTCGGCCTCGACATCAACGCCACCCACCACCGGGCCGCGCGCTCCGGGGTCGTCACCGGCACCGCGACGGTGCTGAGCGCCGGACGGACGCTCGTCAGCTACGAGGTCGTCGTCGAGGACGAGGACGGACGCCGCCTCTGCACGTCGCGGATCACCTGCCTGCTGCGCGACGCGGCACCCGGGGCCTGACCCGACGCGCGACGCGTCAGCCGGCGACCTGCGGACCGTGGTGACGGGGGTGCCGGGCTGCGCCGAGGACGCGCGGCTCGCGCGTCTCCCGGGGCTCGCGACGCAGGTCGCGGCGGCGTCGGAGCACCTGCTCGAGGCCGACGCGCTGCGACCGGGGCGCCGGCTCGCCGGCGAGCTTGCGCTGCACCGTGGCCGACGTCGCGACGCGGCGGACCGTCTCGGCGGCGAAGCCGAGGCGGGCGAAGAACCGGTTCGCCTCGCGGTCGCCCGCCGGCACGATGCTCGCGAGGTGCTCGGCGCCCTGCCGGTCGGCGTAGCGCGACGCCGCGGTCAGGAGCGCACGGGCCACGCCCTGGCGTCGGTGTTCGGGCAGCACGAAGAGCATGTCGATGGACACGCACGGCGAGTCGACGAGGAGGCTGCGGGTCGAGTCGGCGAGGACGACGTAGCCCGAGGGCTGGTCGCCGGAGAAGGCGACGAAGGCGCAGATGTCCTCGCGCTGCAGCGCGTGCCGCAGTGTGCCGTCGAGGGCCAGTCGCTGGGCCGCCTCGGGCGTGGTGCCACCCTCGATCCGGTGCGCGTTCCACAGCTCGATGAACATCGAGTGCAGAGTCTCGTCGACCCGTCGCACCGACACGCCTGCTCGCCCCATCGTCCCTCCAGTCACTGGCCCCGGTCTGCCCGGGGCCACCCGGCAGACACTACGACCAACGGCCCACCGGCGGAAGGGCAGCCCGGTGGAACGTTCCACGTGTCGCTCAGCCGGCCCCGGGCCCGGCGTAGAGCCGCCCCCGTCCCGACGCGTCGGTCGTCACGACGAAGAGGGTGCCGGCCACCACACCGGCCGCGACCGGCTGCCCGGGCGGTGCCGGTTGCCGTGACCACGCGTCGCCACGGAGCGCGAGCAGCGCGCCGGGCGCCACGATGACCTCGGCGTCCCCGACGGCCACCGGCGCCGGGAGCTGGTCGTGCTCCCCGAGCGCGACCGCGGGCACCTGCACGCGGGTGGCGCTGCGGCCCTCGACGCGCCACACGGCGAGCCGGCCCGCGTCCTGGCCGACGACGAGGCAGCTGCCCGCCACGCAGCGGGCCGCGTGCGCCTCGGCGAGCGGGGACGTCGCGGGCAGCCGGACGAGCGTCCACGGTCCGTCCGCCGACGACGCCGTCCAGACCGCCGGGACGGATCGCACCGATCCGGCGCCCAGGTCGGTGACCGACCCCGCGAGCACGGCACCCGAACCGGAGGCCGACAGCGACCGGGCCCCGTTGAGAGCGGCCGCGGTGCTGCCCAGCGGGGTGCCGGTCGAGCTCTGCCGGTTCCACCGCGAGCCCGACACCCGCCACAACGAGACGTCGTTGCCGGCGCGGTCGCTCTGCCAGCCCCCCGACACGAGGGGCTCGCCCGCCACGAAGGCCGCGCCGCTCAGGTCACCGGCGCCCCAACCACCGAACACCTCGAAGGGCTGCGGCTGCTCGGTGACCGCGCCGGTCGTCCCGGACCAGACGGTCCACCGGACGTTCGAGTGCGCCCCGCCGCGTGCCCCGCCCACGGCGAGCACGCGGTCCCCGTCGACGGCGACCGCCAGCCACCGCGCCTCGAACGCGTACGGCGACACGGGCGTGAGCCGCACCTGCCGCGCCCCCGCGACGCTCGGGCCGTCGAGCACCCACAGGTGCGGGTTGGGGCGGCCCGCCGCGTAGCTGCCCACGAGCAGCACGCGGTCGGTCGCCGCCAGCGTCACCGGCTGCGACGCGTCGGGCAGCGCGACCTGCCGCCACCCAGCGGGGAGCGCCCCCTCGGGCGACGGCGCCCCGACGGTGGGCGCCGTCGAGCCGCCGACCCGCGTCGCCGGGGACCCCAGGCCCGCGCAGAGCAGCGGGAGCAGCAGGCAGGCCACCCACAGGGTGAGGACCTCGCGTCGGGACCGGGGGCGACCGGCTCGGGCACCGGTGCCCGGGCGGGGCCACCCCCGGTCCACGCCGTCAGTCCTCGCCGAGATACGCCTTGCGGACCTCGTCGCTGGCCATCAGCTCGCGGCCGGTCCCCTTGAGGACGATCCGCCCGACCTCGAGGACGTAGCCGTGGTCGGCGCGCTGCAGGGCCGCCTGGGCGTTCTGCTCGACGAGCAGGATCGTCGTGCCCTGCTGCTGGAGCGTCGTCACGGTCGACATGATGCGCTTCATCATGATCGGCGACAGGCCCATCGACGGCTCGTCGAGCATGAGCAGCTTGGGGCGGCTCATCATGGCCCGGCCCATGGCCAGCATCTGCTGCTCGCCACCCGAGAACGTGCCGGCCGGCTGCTGGCTGCGCTCCCCGAGGATCGGGAACAGCTCGTACGCCGCCTTGAGGTCCTTGGGGATGTCGTTGTCGCGCCGGGAGTAGGCCCCGAGCAGGAGGTTCTGCTCGACGGTGAGGCGCGGGAAGATCCGCCTCCCCTCGGGCGAGTGCGCGACACCGAGGTCGACGATGGTGTGCGCCGCGGCCGCGTCGATCCGCTTGCCCATGAAGGTGATCGACCCCGAGACCGGCTTCATGAGCCCCGAGATGGTCCGCAGCGTCGTCGTCTTGCCGGCGCCGTTGGTGCCGATGAGGGAGACCACCTGGCCCTCGTCGATGGAGAAGCTGATCCCCTTGACGGCCTTGATCTTCCCGTAGGACACGACGAGGTCCTTGACCTCGAGCATGGCGGTCACTCGGATGCTCCTTCGTCGTTCTCGGGCGCGGGCGCCGGCGCGGCGCCGTCGTCCGGGTCGCCGTCGGTGTCGTCGTCGTCGGCGCCACCGATGTAGGCCTCGATGACGCGCGGGTCGGACTGGACCACCTCGGGGGTCCCCTCGACGAGCACCTCACCCCGCACGAGGCACAGCACGCGGTCGCAGAGGCTGAAGATGAACCGCATGTCGTGCTCGATGACGACGACGGCCTTGCCGCTGTCGCGGATCTTGAAGATCAGGTCCTTCGCCTGCTGGGTCTCGCGGGGGTTCATGCCGGCCGTCGGCTCGTCGAGCAGGACGAGCTTCGGGTCGGTCGCGAGGGCACGGGCGATCTCGAGGCGCCGCTGGTCGCCGTAGGGCATGTTGCGGGCCAGGTTCTCGGCCGACTTGCCCAGTCCGACGAAGTCGAGCAGCTCCTGGGCGCGGGAGCGGGTCTCCTCCTCCTCGCGCCGGAACTTCGGCCCGCGGATGATCGAGGTGAAGGCCATCGCTCCCGTGCGGCAGTAGCGCCCGACCATGACGTTCTCGAGGGCCGTCATGTTGCCGAAGAGCCGGATGTTCTGGAACGTGCGGGCCATGCCGGCGACCACGACGGCGCGTGGCTTGGGCGGGATCTGGGTGCCGAGCAGGTCGACGCGCCCTTCGGTCGGCTTGTAGAGGCCGGTGAGGCAGTTGAAGAACGTCGTCTTGCCGGCACCGTTGGGGCCGATGAGTCCGACGATCTCGCCCTCGTGCACCGACATCGACACGTCGTTGACGGCGGTGAGGCCACCGAAACGCATCGTGACCCCGGTGGCCTGCAGCACCGGAGTGCCCGCGGACCTCTCAGCGGCCCGCTCGGACCGGTCGACGGCGGTCATGCCTTGGCCTCCTGCTCCTCGACGATGTGGACTTCCTCGATGCGCTCGGCCAGCTCCTCGTCGTCCTCGTGGAACTCGAGCTTGCGCCGTTCGCTCGCCACCAGACCCTCGGGACGGAAGCGCATCATGAGCACGAGCAGCAGGCCGAAGAGCAGCAGCCGGTAGTCGGCGACGAACCGCAGCTTCTCCGGGAGGAGCTTGAGGATCGTCGCACCGACGAACACGCCGGCGACGGTGCCCATACCGCCGAGCACGACGGCTGCCAGCAGGAACGCGGACTCGAGGAAGACGTACTGGTCCGGAGACACCGACACGTCGAGGTGCGCCTTGATGGTGCCGGCCATGCCGGCGAGGAACGCGCCTCCCGCGAAGGCGAACAGCTTGAGGCCGAAGACGTTGACGCCCATGGCCTCGGCCGCCTTCTCGTCCTCGCGGATCGCGACCCAGCCCCGGCCGATGCGGCTGTTGTTGAGGCGCGTGAAGATCGTGATGACGATCGCCGCGACGATGAGGAGCAGGAAGTAGTAGTTGGCGAAGCGACCGAGCGGGATGCCGGCCACGACGTGCGTGTCGCCGAAGTCGAACCCGAAGAAGTTCAGCTCCGGGATGGCCGGGATGCCGTTCGGGCCGTTCGTGAGGTTGGGCCCGTTCTCGCCGTCGAGGTTGTTCATCGTGATGCGGAAGATCTCACCGAAGGCGAGCGTCACGATGGCGAGGTAGTCGCCCGAGACGCGCAGCGTCGGCGAGCCGATGATGAGGCCGAGCGTGGCCGACGTGCAGGCGCCGACCGCGACGACGACGAGGAACGGCGGCTTCCACCCCACGGTCGCGAACGCCGACGTGGACAGCATGGCCGCCACGTAGGCACCGGCGCCGAGGAAGGCGATGTAGCCGCGGTCGAGCAGGCCGGCGAGACCGACGACGATGTTGAGGCCGAGGGCCGTCACCGCGAAGATGATGACCTGCGTCGCGATCGACATGTTGGCGTCGGAGCCGTTCTGGGTGAACGGGAACAGGAACGCCACGACGAACGCACCGAGGGTGAAGACGCGCCGGTGCCGCGAGGCGATGTGCCCCAGCCACTCGAACCCCCGCGACTTCGCGAGCACGAAGGCGAGGGTGCCGGCGAAGACGACCATGAGGCTGAACGTCTCGCCGTCGGGGATGCCGAGCAGGTACGCGGCGCCGAACAGGACGATGGCGAGCAGGACGACGACGACGAGGATCTCGACCCACCCCGGCGCGACGAACCGCAGCAGGTCGCCCTCCGGAGCGGTGCGCACCTCGCGGGAGCCGACCACCATGGCGAGCGAGCCCACGAGAGCGAGCCAGCCGCCCGGGTTGACGTTGATGAGGCCACCGGACTGGTAGGCGATGATCGCCAGGGTGACGAGCATGTAGACGAGCGCCCCGATGGACAGCGACCGGACGGCCGCCCCCGTGTCGAACCACGCCGCCGCCCGGCGGAACGGTCCGCGGACGGTGAGCAGGCCGAGGACGGCGAGCAGGCCCGTGATGATCATCGCGAGCTGGACGGCGTTGGGGTAGAAGCTGACCGACAGGTCGCCCAGCACGTCGCTGGTGTAGCTCCAGGACAGGAACGAGGAGACGACGAGCAGGACGGCACCGACGAGGGTGACGGTCCACGCAGCGCCGGGCGAGAGCGGGACGCGTCGGCGTCCGGCGTCGTCGGGAACGGTGGGCTCGGGTGTGGTGACGGTGCTCATGCGCGGTCCACCACCCGAGCGCCGAGGAGGCCCTGCGGTCGGAAGACGAGGACGACGATGAGGAGCACGAAGGCCCACACGTCCTTCCACGCCGGCCCGCCGAACTGACCCGGGATGTACTGCGTCGCAAAGGACTCGACGAGGCCGAGGACGAGACCGCCGAGGATGGCGCCCGGGATGTTGCCGATGCCGCCGAGCACGGCCGCGGTGAAGGCCTTGAGGCCGGCGAGGAATCCCATCCGGAAGTCGATGTTCGAGTTGAGCAGCCCCTGCGCGACGCCGGCCACGGCGGCGAGCACCGCGCCGAGCGCGAAGGCGATGACGATGATCCGGTCGACGTTGATGCCCATGAGCCGGGCGGTGTCGGGGTCCTGCGAGACCGCCTGCATGCCACGTCCGGTCTTCGTGCGGTAGACGAAGAGCCACAGGAGGGCGCCGCACACGACGAGCGAGACGAGGGTGAAGATCGCGGCCCGCGGGAACACGAGGCCGCCGACCTGCAGGGCCGGCCCGGTGACCACGTCGATCTGCGGGTAGGGGATCTTGCTCTTGGCGCCCGGGTAGAAGAGCCGCACGGCCTCCTGGAGGAACACGGAGACGCCGATCGCGGTGATGAGCGGCGCCAGGCGTGGTGCCCCGCGCAGCGGCCGGTACGCGACCCGCTCCATTCCCATGGCCACGGCCACCGACGCGATGACGGCGCCGATGATCATGATGGGCAGCACCCAGAGGGCGGTGGTGTTGGAGAAGAAGATGCTCCACACGGCGAGGGAGCCGAACGCGCCGATCATGAACACCTCGCCGTGGGCGAAGTTGATCAGCTGGACGATGCCGTACACGACGGTGTAGCCGACGGCGATCAGCGCGTAGAGCGATCCGATCACCAGGCCGTTGATGAGGGTCTGCAGGAACTCGTTCATGAGGTCTTCATGTCGTCGAGGCCACCTGTCTGGGGGCCGCGCAGGGGCGCGGAATGGCGGGAGGGGCGGGGCAGCGGGGAAGCGGGCGTCGGGATGCCGGCGGGGATAGGGGCACGGCCCGGGCCGGAGCTGTCCTCCGGCCCGGGCCGTGTCATCGTCGTCAGCTGGCGGCGATCGTCTCGGTCTTGACCGAGACCCACTTGCCACCCTCGACCTTGTAGCCGGTGATGACGCGGGCGAGCGTGTCGCCGAAGTCGTCGAACTTCACCTGGCCGGTGACGCCCTGGAAGTCGACGTTCTTCATGGCCGCCACCGTGGCCTCACGGGCGCTCTTGGCGTCCGAGGCGCTCGCGAGGGAGGTCTTGAGCGCCGCGATGATCGCGTTCGCCGCGTCGTAGGAGTAGCCGCCGTAGGCCGCCGACGGGTCGGCGTAGCCACCGGCCTGGTACTCCGTGAGGAACTTCTTGCCCGCGTCGGTCGAGTCGGTCGGCGCGCCAACGGAGGTGGCGAGGTCACCGTTGGAGCTCGTGCCCGCGAGGTCGATGTACTTCGGGTCGTAGATGCCGTCGCCACCCATGAGCGGGACGGTCAGGCCGCTGTCCTTCATCTGCTTGGACAGCGGGCCGGCCTGCGGGTACTCGCCGCCGTAGTACACGGCGCCGGGCTTGGTCGGCGCGACCTTGGAGATGACGGGGGCGTAGTTGCTCTCGTCGGGGTTGATCGTCTCGGCCGAGACGACGGTGCCGCCGCCCTTGGTGTAGGCCTCGGTGAAGTACTTGACCAGGCCCTGGCCGTACGTCTTCTTGTCGTTGATCGTCGCGGCGGTCTTGATGCCCTGGTCGAGCAGGAACTTGGCCGCGAAGGCGCCCTGCGTGATGTCGGTGGTGCACGTGCGGAAGTACGTCTTGTACGTGCGCGTGTTGCCGTCGGCGCCACGGGTCAGGGTCGGGTTGGTGTTGGCCGGCGACACCTGGACGATGTTGGCGGCCGAGAAGACCGGCTGGGTCTGCTGCGAGACGCTCGAGTTGAGGTTGCCGACGACGCCGACGACCTGGTCGTCAGCGGCGAGCTTGGTCGCGCCGTTCTTGCCCACGTCGGGCTTGGCCTCGTCGTCGACCGGCTCCACCTGGAGCGTCCAGCCGGGGATCGTGTTGTTCTGGTTCGCCTGCTTGACGGCGAGGTCGACCGAGTTCTGGATGCCCTTGCCCAGTGCCGAGAGGTCGCCGGAGAGCGGCGCGATGACGCCGATCTTCGCGATCTTCTTGGATCCGCCGGATGCATTGCCGTTGCTGCTGCCGCTGTCGCCGCGGGTGCCACAGGCACTCAGGGCCAGCGCTGCAGCCAGGACCGGCACAGCGAACTTCATGTGGGAACGCACAGGTGTCCTCCTGATGTCACATCCCCTCGTGCGAGGGCTGACTCGGAGACTAGGCCCATGGCCCCCGTGTGGTCAGCAGATCTGGGCGATCGGTGACCGTGTCGTGACCTGTCGTGATGTGCCCCGCCGGATGATCTCCGGCGGGCCCGACGTCACGACGACGGGAAGCCGTTGATGACGGCCTCGGCGACCTCTTTCATCCCGAGACGGCGGTCCATCGCCGTCTTCTGGATCCACCGGAACGCGTCGGACTCGGACAGCTTGAGCTGGGTCATGAGCACACCCTTGGCGCGGTCGACGAGCTTGCGGGTCTCGAGGCGCTCACCGAGGTCGGCGATCTCGGCCTCGAGGGCCTTGAGCTCCTGCCAGCGCGAGGTGGCGATGTCGATGGCGGGGCGCAGGTCGTCGGCCGTGAACGGCTTGACGATGTAGGCCATGACCCCGGCGTCGCGGGCCCGCTCGACGAGCTCGGTCTGGGAGAAGGCGGTCAGCATGATGACCGGGCAGGCCTTGGTCTCGTGCAGCTGCTCGGCGGCCGAGAGCCCGTCGAGGACCGGCATCTTGACGTCCATGATGACGAGGTCGGGCGCGAGCTCCTTGGCGAGCGCCACGGCCTGCTCGCCGTTGTTGGCCTGGCCGACCACCTCGTAGCCCTGCTCCCCCAGCATCTCGACGAGGTCGAGCCGGATCAGCGCCTCGTCCTCGGCGACGAGGATGCGGGTGGCGCCGGTGGCGGCCGCCTGGGCGGGGGCCTCCTCGGCCGGCGCGGCCTTCGTCGGGCGGGGCTTGGGCGTCGTGCTCTCGTCGGCGTTCGAGGTGGTGCTCTCGTCGGTGCTCTGCTCGCTGGTCACGCGTCACAGCGTAACCGGGGGCAGGTTTCGTGCGCGTTTCGGGCCGGTGACGCGCGTAGGGCGCGCAGCCGCCGCCCGACGCGTCTCGTCGGGAGGGGCGCCGACGTGACGAGCGGCGTCAGGTGCCGAGGGCGGGACTCGAACCCGCACGACCTTGCGGCCAGAGCATTTTGAGTGCCCCGTGTCTGCCATTCCACCACCCCGGCCGGAGTGCCGGGCCAGCATACCGACGCGCCCGCGGGGCCGGGCCCCCCGGGGGGGGCACCCCCCCCCCCCCCGCGGGGCCCGGGCCCCGCGCACCCCAACCCGGAACGGAGCGCCCGTGACCGAACGGAAACCGGTCCTGTCCTACCGCGGCGCCGCGGTGGAGCCGCTGTGGAGCGGCCTCGACCTGGACGTCATGCCCGGCGAGTTCATCGCCGTGTTGGGCCCCAACGGCGTCGGCAAGTCCACGATGCTGAACGCCGCGCTGGGCACCCGCCGGTTGACGGCGGGCCGCGTCGACGTCGACGGCGTCGTCGGCTACATCCCGCAGCAGCGGATGTTCGATCCCGACCTGCCGATGCGCGTGCGCGACATGGTCGCGCTGTCGTACGACCACGGCATCCTGCGCCGCCGGCCGACGCGGAAGCGCGTTGACCAGGCGCTCGCCGCGGTGGGCGCGCAGGGCATCGCGGACCGGCGCGTCGGCACGCTGTCGGGCGGCCAGCAGCAGCTGGTGCGGCAGGCGCAGGCGCTCATCCGCGACCCCGACGTGCTGCTGTGCGACGAGCCGCTGCTCAGCCTCGACCCCGCCGCGGAGAAGGCCGCCGTCGAGCGGCTCGACCGCCGGAGGCGGGAGCACGGCACCGCCGTCGTGTTCGTCACGCACGGCATCAACCCGATCCTGGGCTGCTGTGACCGAATCCTGTACATCACGCCGCACGCGCACCGCGTCGGCCCCGTGGACGAGATCATGACGTCGGAGACCCTCAGCGACCTGTACCGGACCGACATCACCGTCGCGACCGTCGGCGGGAAGATGGTGGTGATCTAGATGGAGTCCCTCGACGAGTTCCTCCCCCTGACCGCCGAGCTGCTCGGCGTCGGGTTCGTGCACTCCGCGCTCATCGCCGCGGCGCTGCTCGGCATTGTGTGCGGGTTCGTCACGCCGCTGGTGGTCATGCGGCAGATGTCGTTCACCGTCCACGGCTCCTCCGAGCTGGCGCTCATGGGCGCCTCCGCCGCGCTGCTGGCGGGCGTGTCCGTCGGCGGCGGCGCCGTCGTCGGCTCGGTGCTGGCGGCGATCATCCTGGTGCTGCTGGGCAGGCGCGGCGGGCAGGACGCCATCGTCGGCGTCGTCCTCGGCTTCGGCATGGGCCTGTCCGTGCTGTTCATCCACCTGTACCCGGGCCGCACGTCGACGGCGTTCGC
>JAEWFB010000332.1 GCA_023389095.1 Actinomycetes bacterium | reverse complement strand
TCGTCGGGCCCGTCGCCGGCGCCCCCCAGCCGCGCGAGGAGAGCAGGTCGACGAGCAGTGCGGCCTCCTCGGCGACCGATCCCGTGGCGGCTGCGCGCGGCTCGCGCGGGTCGGTGTCCTCTGGTGTCACGGTCGATCAGGCCTCGACGCGCTTCTTCAGCTCCTTGAGGGCGGTGTCGACGATGACCTTCTCCGCCTTGCGCTTGAGCAGCCCGATCATCGGGACCTTGACGTCGACCGCGAGCCGGTAGGTGACACGGGTGCCGTCGCCGTCGGTCGACAGCGTGTAGGAGCCGTTCATCGCCTTAAGCACCTGGGCGGAGACGAGCGACCACGACACGACGCCCGTGCCGTCGTCGACGACGTCCCACTCGTAGTCGAGCACGTAGGTGTCCTTGATGGCGCCGGCGTCGAGCGTGAACTCGACCTGGTCGGCCCAGCCGTCGCCCTCCTCGGCGAGCACGCGGACGTCCTTCACCTCACCCGCCCACTGCGGGTAGGCGTCGAAGTCGGCGATGACGTCGAGCACCTCGCCGGGCGGCGCGGCGATGAGGATGGAGGACTCGGTGCGATCGGCCATGCGCCGAAGGCTATCGCGCCGGGGGTGTCGGGCCCGTGTGCCGTCGCGGGGCGCCGTGGGAGGATGGCGACGACGACGCTTCCGCGCTCGAGGGCGTCGGCCCCCACCGGACGCCGGGTGCTGTGACGACGGCGACGTGGTCATCACGGTTACCGCTCGGTAGTGTCTGTCGCAGCCCGGCCCCGGCCAACAGGAGTGTCAGTGAAGGACAACGTCGTCGCACCGCTCGCCACCGTCACCACGGAGGGGAGCCTCGCCCACCTGCCCCGGCGCAACGCGTCCGAGGCGCCGAACGAGACAGCATTCTCGGTCAAGCGCCCCTCCGGCGGGTGGGGCCAGGTCAGCTGGACCCAGTTCGCCGACGACGTCGACGCCGTCGCCCGCGGCCTCGTCGCGGCCGGCGTGCAGCCGGGTGACCGCATCGCCCTCATGTGCCGCACCCGCTACGAGTGGACGCTCGTCGACTTCGCCGGGTGGTCGGCCGGCGCGGCCGTCGTGCCGGTCTACGAGACCTCCTCCGCCGAGCAGGTGCAGTGGATCCTGTCCGACTCCGGGGCGAGGTTCGCCCTCGTCGAGACGGCCGCCCACGCGTCCGTGGTCGAGGACGTCCGGGCCGACCTGCACGACCTCGCCGAGGTGCTCGTCATCGACGACGGCGCCCTGGACGCGCTGCGCGAACGCGGCCGCGAGGTCTCCGACGCCGACCTCGACGCCCGCCGCGGCTCGCTCGACCGCACGTCCGTCGCGACGATCATCTACACCTCGGGCACGACCGGCCGCCCGAAGGGCTGCGAGCTGACCCACGGCAACTTCCTCGACCTGGCCGAGAACGCCATCGAGAAGCTCGGCCAGGTCGTGCTCACCGACAACGCGTCGACGCTGCTGTTCCTGCCGCTCGCGCACGTCTTCGCCCGCTTCATCGAGGTGCTGTGCGTGGCCGGCAAGGCGCGGATGGGCCACTCCTCCGACATCAAGACGCTCCTCGATGACTTCGCGGGCTTCCAGCCGACGTTCGTCCTCGCGGTCCCGCGTGTCTTCGAGAAGATCTACAACTCCGCCGAGGCCAAGGCGTCGTCCGAGGGCAAGGGCAAGATCTTCCTCCGGGCCACCACGGTGGCCATCGCCTACAGCGAGGCGCTAGACGCGGGTGGTCCGAGCCTCACCCTCCGGCTGCAGCACGCGATCTTCGACCGGCTCGTGTACGGCAAGCTGCGGGCCGCCATGGGCGGGCAGGTCCGCTACGCCGTGTCCGGCGGCGCGCCGCTCGGCACCCGGCTCGGGCACTTCTACCGTGGCATCGGCGTGCTCATCCTCGAGGGCTACGGCCTGACCGAGACCACGGCGCCGGTGGCGGTCAACACCCCTGACAAGGTCAAGATCGGCACCGTCGGCTTCCCGCTGCCCGGCTGCGGCATCCGCATCGCCGAGGACGGCGAGGTGCTCCTCAAGGGTGTCGGGGTCTTCGCGAGCTACCACAACAACCCGCAGGCGACGCAGGAGGCGATCGTCGACGGCTGGTTCCACACCGGCGACGTCGGCGAGCTCGACGACGACGGCTACCTGCGGATCACCGGTCGCAAGAAGGAGATCCTCGTGACGGCGGGCGGCAAGAACGTCGCCCCGGCCGTCCTCGAGGACCGGCTCCGTGCCCACCCGCTCGTGTCGCAGTGCATCGTCGTCGGCGACCAGAAGCCCTTCGTGGGCGTCCTCGTCACCCTCGACGAGGAGATGTGGCCGCTCTGGGCCAAGACGCACGGCCTGGACGACGTCACCCTGGACGAGGCGCGCAGCCACCCCAAGGTGCTCGAGGCGCTCCAGGCGGCCGTCGACCGCGCCAACCAGGCGGTGTCGCGGGCCGAGTCGATCCGCAAGTTCGCGGTGCTGCCCGGCGACTTCACCGAGTCCAACGGCTACCTGACGCCCTCCCTCAAGCTGAAGCGCGCCGTCGTCATGAAGGACTTCGCCGACGACGTCGACAAGCTCTACGCCTGAGCGGCTCTGCGGACGCGTCCGCCCTGACGGAGCAGGGCCTGCAGGCGGGCCTGCCAGGAGCGCACCAGGGCGGCGCGGTCGGTGCCCAACGCCGACCTCAGCGCCCGGTCGGTGACGGCCTCGGGGTCACCGACGAGCTCGGTCGGCACCGCGAGGCCGCCGGCCGCGGCGCGGTAGAACCGCACGACCCCCGCCGTGCCGTAGCGGTCGGCGAGCGTCCGCAGCACGAGGAGGCTCTCGCCGTACGCCACCGGTAGCCGCCCGGTCGAGGGATCGAAGGCCCCGTCGGCGGGCAGCGCCTGCGGGAGCCCGTCGGTACGGGCCGCGTCGAGGGCCGGCGCCACGACCGTGGCCTCGGGCAGGTCGACGGCGCGGTACCCGACGAGCTCGGCGAACCCCTCGGACAGCCACAGCGGGACCGCTCGGGTCGTCGAGGCGCGCACCATGACGTGGGTCAGCTCGTGCGTCATGACGACATCTCGTCCGGCGGGGCGCAGGGAGTTCCACGGGCCGGGCACGAGGACGATCCGGTCCGCCCCCGCGGGGCTGCCTGCCACGAGCGGCCCGTCGGTCGCCGCGGCGACCCCCTCGAGGTCACCCACCTGCCGGCCCAGCAGGCTCGCCGCATCGGCGTCACTGGCCGGTGCCACCCAAACCGCCGGCCGGGGGGACCCGCCCCACACCGCCGCCACGCGGGCTCCCGCAGCCACGGCACGCCGCTGCACCTCGGCGATGCGACTCGAGGGACCGACCCCGAGGACGAGGGCCCGGTCGGTGCGCCGCACGACGAGACCGGTGAGGTCCCACGGCTGGGGTCGGTCGGCGGGGCGCGAGGCGACGACCGTGACCCGTGCCGGGTCGGCCGGGTCGGCCCTCACCGTCAGGTCGAGGTCGAAGGTTCGGGGTGCGGTGTCGAAACCCTGCAGCCGGTACGTGGAGGTGACCCTCACGTCCCAGTCGACCTTCGTGCCGCGCGGCGCCGGCACGGGAGCGCTGCGTTCACGGACGGCGGTGACGGTGACGTCCCCGGCGCGCATGGCGGCCATGCGTGTCAGGACGGCCGACTGCTCCGACCGAAGCCGCTGGTCACCGGGCTCGAGGTCGGCGAGCCAGGCGGCGCGGTCGCCGCGGCCCGCCGCGGACGCGCGGCGGTCGGCCAGGGACTGGACGGCCCGCGACCGCGCACCGGCCCACGCCTCGGG
>JAEWFB010000327.1 GCA_023389095.1 Actinomycetes bacterium | reverse complement strand
CCCTCGCCGCCTCCCTTCCGGCCTGCTGGGCCGACGTTCCCGGTTTCGCCGCCGAGCACCCGACCGCCCTGTGCCTCGGCGGCCCGCACGCCCTGCTGACGCTCCTCGCGATGTGCGCCGGCGACGCCCTGGCCATCGGTGACCTCCCCACCGCTGGCCTGCCTGCCGGGCAGCTCCTCGACGCCGACACCGCGGGCGCCGCCCTCGAGACACTGAGGCAGGTGTGGGCGGCGGTCGCCGACGCCGGCGTCTCGCTCGGCGACCCGATCGGCATCCACGAGGCGGTCGCCGACGGCCGGGTCGCCTACTGCCCGCTGGCCTACGGCTACGCGTCCTATGCGGTCGCGGACACCGGACGCGCACCGGTCTCATGGGGTGCGGCCCCGTCGTTCGTCGGCCCAGAGCCCGGCAGCGTGCTCGGCGGCACCGGGCTCGCGGTGTCGGCCCGGTCGGGCGCCGACCTCGACGCGGTGCGTCGCTGGGTGCGCTCCTACCTCGACCCCGACGTCCAGACCCGACTCGTCCCCGAGAACGCCGGACAGCCGGCGCACCGGGACGCGTGGGAGTCCCCCACCGTCGACGCCCGCTGGGGCGGCTACTACTCGGCGACCCGCCGAACGGTCGACTCGGCCGCACTGCGCCCCCGCTGGCCCGGGTGGACGACCTACCAGCACGATGCCGCGGCCGTCGTCCGCGACGCGGTCACGGGCACCACGCCAGTGCGCACGGCGGTGACCCGGCTCAACGACGACTACGCCCGACTCCGTGAGCGGGCGAGGACAGGAGCGAACGCATGAGTGTCACGTATGCCGTCGAGGACGGCGTCGGCGTCATCACCCTCGACCGCGCCGAGAAGCACAACGCCGTGACGACGGCCATGAGCGCGCGCCTCTTCGAGATCGTCGCCTCGGTCGCGGCCGGGGTGGACGGCGTGCGCGTGCTCGTCGTCACCGGCGCCGGCGAACGGGCCTTCAGCGTCGGCAGCGACATCGGCGAGGTCGACGGGTACGCCGACCCGTGGACCTTCCGCAATCGACGCGACTACTGCGACGCCCTGCGCGCCCTGGCCGTCCCGGTCGTCGCCGCCGTCAACGGTTACGCCTTCGGCGGGGGCCTCGAGCTGGCCCTCTCCTGCGACGTGCGCCTGGCCAGCCGCACGGCCACGTTCGCCGCCGCCGAGGTCAAGCTCGGCTGGATCGGCGGCGGCGGCGTCACGGCCCTGCTCGGCAACAGCCTCGGTGCGAGCGACGTCGCCCTCATGCTCCTCACCGGCGACCGCGTCGACGCCACGGAGGCCCACCGCACCGGGCTCGTCAGCCGTCTGCACGAACCGGCCGAGCTCCTGCCCGCGGCGCTCGAGCTGGCCGGCACCATCGCCGCGCGCCCGCCGATCGCCACGCAGTCGGCCAAGGCCAACCTCCGGGCTGCACAGAGCATGGGCCTCGAGGCCGCGATCCAGTACGAGCGCGAGATGCAGGCGATCTGCATGGGCACCCACGACGCAGCCGAGGGGCGGAAGGCGTTCGCAGAGAAGCGGACCCCCGTCTTCCTCGGCCGCTGAGACGACGTAGGAGAAGGTCGATGAGGATCATCAGGTATGCCGCTCCCACCGTGACCATCGGCGTGGAGACGAGCGACGGGCAGGTCCACCCCCTGCCGCACCGCTCGCTCGCCGAGCTGTTGCGGCTGCCCCTGGTCGCCGTGAAGGAGTCCGTCGAGGCGGCGCTCGCCGTCCCGCCCGACCTCACGACCGAGGCGATCCGCCTGCTCCCGCCCGTCGACGGGCTCACCGAGGTGTGGGCGGCTGGCGTGACCTACGCCCGCTCCTCCGCTGCGCGCCAGGAGGAGAGCGTCGTCGCCGACGTCTACTCGCGCGTGTACGACGCCGAGCGTCCCGAGCTGTTCTTCAAGGGCGTTGCCTGGCGCGCAGTCGGCCACGACGAGCCGATCGGCATCCGGCCCGACTCGGCGATCGACGTGCCCGAGCCCGAGCTCGCGCTCGTCGTCAACGCCGGCGGCGAGGTCGTCGGGGTCACCGTGTGCGACGACGTCTCCTCGCGCGCGATCGAGGGCGAGAACCCCCTCTACCTGCCCCAGGCCAAGATCTACGCCGGGTCACTGGCCCTCGGTCCCGGCATCACACCCGTGTGGGCCCTCGACGAGCACGGGGGCCTCGGCGGGCTGGGCATCACCGTCCAGGTGCTGCGGGGCACCGAGGTCGTCTGGGCCGGCGCGACCTCGACGGCCCATTTGCACCGCACCTTCGACGACCTCGTCGAGCACGCGCGGCGGCACCTCGCCTTCCCGGACGGCCTGGTGCTGTCGACCGGCACCGGGCTCGTGCCCGACCTCGACATCACGCTCCGCGACGGCGACGTCGTCGAGATCGTCGTCGACGGCGTCGGCACGCTGCGCAACCCCGTCCGAGACGCCACGCACGAGGCCTTCGCGTGGCTCACGCCCGAACCGACGAGGACACCGGTATGAAGGCGTTCGGCGACGGCTGGGTGCAGCTGCGCACCGAGTACCTCCAGACGTGCGGCCTGCCGCTGTGGATCCACGCCCTCCCCCACGACGACGGGGTGCTCCTGCTCGACAGCGGCGTCGCCGAGACTCCGGAGCGCTCGCTGCGGGCCGAGCTGGACGTCGCGGGCCTGCGCATCGAGGCCGTCGACATCGTCGTCAACAGCCACGCCCACCCGGACCACATGGGCGGCAACTCCGAGCTGGCGCGCATCGCGTCGCCGGTGTTCGCCGGGCCGGCCGCCGAGGCCGGCTGGCTCGAGGACAACGACCTGCTCGTCGACGAGCTGTGGGAGCCGAGCCCCGACGCGTACCGCCTCGACGACGCCGCCCGCGTCGACCTCGAGGACCAGCTCGGCGAGCGGGTCCGGGTGGAGCGGCTCCTGCGCGACGGCGACACGGTGGAGGTCAGCGCCGCGTCCCTCACCGTCGTGTCCACGAGTGGCCACTCGCCGGGGCACATCGCCGTCCACGACGCCGCTCGCGGGCTCCTGTTCACCTTCGACGACGTCCAGGGGTCGGGAGTCCCGATCGCCGGCACCTCGACGTGGCTCGCCCCGCTCTACCACGACCTGCGGCGCTACCGCCGGGGGCTCGAGCGGCTGCTCGACCTCGACTTCGAGCTGCTCGTCCCCTCGCACGGCGACCCGTTGGACGCCACCGCCGGCTCCGCCCGCATCCGGGAGAGCCTCGCCTTCGTCGACCGGGTCGAGGAGTTCGTCGACCGAGAGGTCGGCGGGCGCGACGACGTCGGCCTGGCCGAGCTGGCGACAGCCATCGGCACACGCCTGGGCCCCTACGGCGGCCTCAACCTGCAGACGACCTCCGTCGCACGTGCCCACCTCGACGACCTCGTGCGCCGCGGCCTCGCCACGACCCGCTGGCACCTGACCCGGGAGGAGACCCCATGATCCAGGGGATCGACCCGCGCACCGGAGCTCCCACAGGGGGGCCGGTGCCCGTCACGACGACCGACCGGCTCGACGACGTGCTCACGGCTGCCGCCCGGGCCTTTCCGACCTGGTCCGCCTCGCCTCCCGCGACGCGGGCAGCCTTCCTGCGCGCCCTCGCCGACGCCCTCGACGCAGCAGGGCCCCAGCTCGTGCCGCTGGCGATGGCCGAGACCGGCCTGCCGGAGGCGCGTCTCACGGGCGAGGTGGCACGCACGACCGGTCAGCTGCGGCTCTTCGCCGAGGTCGCCCTCGACGGCCGCTACCTCGACGTGGCGATCGACCGGGAGGACCGGACGGTCGCACCGCCCCGGCCCGACCTGCGTCGCGTGCGCGAACCACTCGGCCCCGTCCTCGTCTTCGCCGCGAGCAACTTTCCCTTCGCCTTCAGCGTGCTCGGTGGCGACACGGCGTCGGCCCTTGCCGTCGGCTGCCCCGTCGTCGTCAAGGCCCACGACGGGCACCCTGGGCTGTCGGTCGAGGTGGCAGCCCTCGCCCTGCGAGTCGCCCTCGAGCAGGGCCTCCCGGACGGCGTCCTCGGGCTGGTCGTGGGGACCGACGCGGGCGTGGAGGCCCTGCGGGACAGCCGGGTTCGTGCCGCCGGATTCACCGGGTCGACGCAGGGCGGGCGCGCACTCCTCGACGTTGCATCGTCACGGCCCGACCCGATCCCGTTCCACGGCGAGCTGGGCAGCATCAACCCGGTCGTCGTCACGCCCGCGGCCCTCGAGGCGCGCCGCGCGGAGATCCTGTCGGGATTCGTCGGGTCGTTCACCTTGGGCACCGGGCAGTTCTGCACCAAGCCCGGCCTGCTCTTCCTCCCGTCCGGCCACGGTGTCGACGCGGAGCTCGCCGACCTCGTCACGGGCACCGCCCCGGCTCCCCTGCTGGGCAGTCGGATCGGGGACCAGCTCGGCCGCGCGACCGCACGCCTGCTCGAGCTGGGGTCGGTGCGCACCATCGCGTCGGGCGCGGCTGCGCCCACCGACGGCGCCTGGGCCTCGCCGCTGCTCGTGGCGACCACGGCGGACGCCGTGGCCCGCGACCCCGAGGTGCTGACCGAGGAGTGCTTCGGCCCGGTCGCCGTCGTCGTCGAGTACGACGGGCCCGAGGACCTGCACGCCGCGCTGGCCTCGGTGCCGGGCTCGCTCACCGCCACCGTGCACACCGTCGACGACGATCCGTTCCCTCTCGAGGGCGTCGTCGACGTCCTGCGGGCGCGGGCCGGTCGGGTTCTCTTCGACGGCTGGCCCACCGGTGTCGCCGTCACGTGGGCCATGCAGCACGGCGGACCGTGGCCCGCCACGACCTCGCCGGGGCACACGTCGGTCGGCGCCTCGGCCGTCGACCGGTGGGTCCGGCCGGTCACCTACCAGTCGGCGCCCGAACGGTTCCTGCCGCCGCCTCTGCTCGACGCCAACCCGTGGCGCGTTCCGCGTCGTGTGGACGGCGTCGTCGAGAACGTCTCCTGACGGGGCCGCCGAGACGTCGTGGCCTGCCGCGAGGTAGGGCCTCGAGGCGCCAGTCACGCGTCGATGCGGTAGGTACGCACGGCCGTCCCTCCGAGCACAGCGCTGCGCTCCTCGACGGAGAGACCCTGCAGCAGAGACGAGTACGCCTCCCAGACCTGTTCGGGTGGCGACGCGAGCTCGCAGATCGGCCAGTCCGAACCCGCCATCACACGGTCCGGGCCGGCGACCTCGAGCAGCGTGTCGACCCACGGCTGCAGGTCCTCCACCGTGCAGCGCCGAGGGTCTGCGAGCGTCACGAGTCCCGACAGCTTGACGCGCACGTGCGGGCCGGCCGCGACCAGCCGACGGAGCCAAGACGTCCACGACCGCAGGTCACCCCCGGCGATCGGCGGGTTGCCGGCGTGGTCGAGCACGAGCGGCACCTCCAGGTCGCGCGCGAGCCGGGCCGCCGCGGCCCACTGCGGCTCCTTGACGAGCAGCTCGTACACGAGCCCGGCCGCACCAACGGCGGCGATGCCGCGTCGTACGTCGGCCCTGTCGAGCCAACCCGGGTCCGGCTCGCCCTGCACCGGGTGTCGGATCCCCCGCAGCCGCACACCACCCGGGGCCGAGACCATCCGCTCCAGCCGGCGACTGACGTCCGGCGCACCGAGATCGACCCAGCCCACCACGGCGGCCACGAGCCCGCCGCTGTCCGCGGCCCGGGCGAGCAGGTCCAGCGTCTCGTCCTCGTCGGGGATCGCCTGCACGAGAACGGCGGCATCGGCTCCGGTCAGCGCCGCCGTCCGACGCAGGTCGTCGATGGCGAGCGGCCGCCGGAGGGCTGCCAGTGCCGGCGAGTCGAGGAACGGGTAGGCCCGGGCCGCCGGGTCCCAGAGGTGCACGTGGGCGTCGACCGTGAACACGACAGCCTCAGCGAGCGACCGGCGCGGTTGCGGGCAGCAGCCCCCGAGCGACGAGGTCGGCCCAGAGCTCCGGTGGTGGTGAGTGCTCCAGGAGGGCCGCATCATCGAGCGCCTCTGCGGGAGAACCCATTCCGAGCACCGCACTCGTGACGGCAGGGTGGCCGAGCACAAAGTGCAGGGCTGCGGCCGGCAATGTCGATCCGTGCTCGCGGCAGACGGCAGCGATCGATCGGGCGCGGTCCAGCACGTCTTCCGGTGCGGCCACGTAGTCGTATCGCGCTCCGTCCGGCACGTCGGGCTGCGCAAGCAGCCCGGAGTTGAACACCCCGGCGGCGACGACGTCGACGCCGTGGCGCTCGGCGGCCGGCAGGAGGTCCTCGAGGGCGGGCTGCTGGAGCAGGGAGTAGCGCCCGGCACACATGACGAGGTCGACGTCGGTCTGCTCGACGAACCGGGTCAGCATGGCCGACTGGTTCATGCCGACCCCGACGGCACCGACCACCCCCTCGTCGCGCAGACGGCACAGTGCGGGGACCGCCTCACGGCTCGCCGTCTCCCAGTGGTCGTCGGGGTCGTGGACGAACACGATGTCGACCCGGTCGAGACCGAGGCGTACCAGGCTCTCCTCGAGTGAGCGCAGGACTCCGTCACGGGTGTAGTCGAACACCCGACGCACGCCGGGTCCCCCGTCAGCGACGAGGATCCGCCCCACCTTCGTCGAGATGACCCATTCGGGCCGCGGTCGTGCCGCCATCGCGGCCCCGATCCGCCGCTCCGAGGTGCCAGCCCCGTAGTGGGGGGCCGTGTCGAGGTAGCGGATCCCCACGCCCCAGGCCGCGTCCACCGTCGCCGCGGCGTCCGCGTCCGACATCGGCTCATAGAGGTCACCGACAGGCGCACCCCCGAAACCGAGACGGGTGAGTCGCACCTCGGGGCGGCGACGCAGGGTCACGCCAGGCACAGGCGGGAGACCGGGGGGCTCCGTCATGCCGGACGCAACCGAAGTCCCTGCATGCCGCCGTCGACGGCCAGGGAGGTGCCCGTCGTGGAGGCCGCACGGGGGCTGGCCAGGTGGGCGATCGCGTGGGCGACCTCCTCCGCCTGCACCAGTCGTCCGCTCGGCTGCCGGGAGGCGAGCGCGGCACGCTCGGCCGCGGGGTCCTCTGCGGCGTCGAGCAAGCGGCCCACCCAGGGGGTGTCGACCGTGCCCGGGTTGACGCAGTTGACCCGAATGCCCTCGCGGAGGTGGTCGGCGGCCATCGCGCGCGTCAGCGCCTCGACCGCGCCCTTCGTGGCGCTGTAGAGCGCGCGCTCGGGCAGCCCGGCGGTAGCCGCGATGGAGCAGGTGTTGACGATCGCCCCATGACCCGACTGCCGCAGCCAGGGCAGCGCGGCCCGCGAGGTGCGCACGATGCCCAGGACGTTGACGTCGAAGACACGGTGCCACTGCTCGTCGTCGTTGTCGGCCACGGTGCCCTGGGCGCCGACACCGGCGTTGTTGACGACGACGTCGATGCCGCCGAGGGCGGCAGCGGCACGGCCGACCGCGGCGCGGACGCTGGCGTCGTCGCTCACGTCGCAGCGGACGCCGAGGGTGCCCGGCGGGGTCGCGTCGGGCTCGAGGTCGAGCACCGCCACCGCGGCCCCCTGGGCCACGAGCTGCTCGGCGGTCGCGCGTCCGATGCCCGACGAGCCGCCCGTCACGACGGCGCGAAGACCACTGAACTCCAGCCGGGCCACGGTGTCGGCACTTTGCTCGCTCATCGCGGCCCTCACGCCTGCACGAGCGTCTGGCGCTGGGTGCCCAGGCCGTCGATCGTGCACTCGACGACGTCACCGGAGCGCAGGTAGGGCTTCGGGTCCGCCTGTCCCAGAGCGACGCCCGCCGGCGTTCCGGTGTTGATGACGTCGCCCGGGTACAGGACCATGACCTGGCTCAGGTAGCGCACGATCTCGGCCACGCCGAAGATCATTGATTTCGTCGAGCCGTCCTGGCGCAGCTCCCCGTTGACGCGGAGCTGCAGGCCGAGCCCCTGCGGGTCGGGGACCTCGTCCGTGGTCACGAGCCAGGGGCCGAGAGGGTTGAAGGTCTCGCAGCTCTTGCC
>JAEWFB010000303.1 GCA_023389095.1 Actinomycetes bacterium | reverse complement strand
AGCTGCGCCAGACCTTCGTGCCCGAGGACGCCGACCCGGCGACCATCGAGCGCGCCCTCTCCGACGCCCCGCCGGAGGCCCGCGCCATGCTCGACCGGATGACGTGGGGCCCGCCGCTCGGGGTCCTGCCGACCGGGCCGGCCGGGCGCTCCACGGCCCGGTGGCTGCTCGAGCACCACCTGCTCGTGACCGTCGCCGCCGATCGGGTCATGCTCCCCCGTGAGGTCGGCCTGGCACTGCGCGGCGGGCACGTGCACCGCGCCCCGGAGCTGACGCCGCCGGCCATCGCGTCCCGGTCCGTGTCGCTCGTCGACGCCGTCGCCGGAGGCGCGGCGAGCGAGCTGCTCACCCACGTCGACGAGCTCGCCGCGGCCTGGGGTGCCGAACCACCACGGGTGCTGCGCGCCGGCGGGCTGTCGGTGCGCGACCTGCGCGCGGCGCAGGACGTGCTCGACATCTACGCCGACCGCACGGCGTTCGTCGTCGAGGTGGCGCACGCGTCGGGGCTCGTCGCCGACGACGGCGAGGTCGTGCCGGTGTGGGCCCCCACCTCCGAGATCGACGACTGGAGCAGCGCCGAGTCCGGTCATCGCTGGGCCACGCTCGCGCTGGCCTGGTTCGCCTCGACGCGCGCGCCGCACCTCGTGGGCCGGCGCTCCTCGGGCACCGGCACCGCGAACGCGCTGGGTCCCGACGTACAGTGGCCCGCGATCCGAGCCGTGCGCCGCGACGTGCTGCTCGAGCTCGCCTCCCTCGAGCCGGGACAGGCCGCCGACCCGGAGTCGCTGCGGGCCCGCCTGACGTGGCGTCGGCCGAACCGGCCGTCGGCGGTGCTCGGCGAGGCCGTCGACGCCGTGCTGCGCGAGGCCGAGTGGCTCGGCGTCACCGGACGTGGTGCGCTCTCCCCCGCAGGACGCGTCCTCGTCGACGACACGCCGGGCGAGGCCGACCGGGTCGCGACCGTCGCCGCCGCCATGTCGCCGCACCTGCCCGCCCCCGTCGACCACGTGCTCGTCCAGGCCGACCTCACGGCCGTCGCGCCGGGTCCGCTCGTCGGCGGTCTCGGCTCGTTCATGCGCCTGTCGGCCGAGGTGGAGTCGCGCGGCGGCGCCACCGTGTACCGGTTCACGCCCGAGTCGGTGCGCCGGGCCCTCGATGCCGGATGGAGCGCCGCGGAGTTCATCGACACCGTGCGCCGCTCGAGCCGCACCCCGGTGCCGCAGCCGCTCGAGTACCTCGTCACCGACGTCGCGCGCCGGCACGGCCAGACCCGCATCGGTGGCGCGGCCGCGTACGTGCGCTCCGACGACGAGTCGGTCCTCGACACGATGCTCGCCTCGCGCGACCTCGCACCGTTGCAGCTGCGCCGGCTCGCCCCCACGGTCCTCGTGTCGACCGCCAACCCGCGCACCCTCGTCGACCTGCTGCGCGACAACGGGTTCGCCCCGGTCCACGAGGGATCCGACGGCACCGTGGTGCACGCCGAGACGCCGAAGCGTCGGGCGGGGTCGCGGCGGCGGGGCCCGGGACCGGTGGTGTCGCCGGTCGACCGCGACTTCACCACCTCGCTCGTGTCGGGACTGCGCGTCGCGGAGGCCACGGCCGTGCAGCGCCGGGCCGAGGAGGACGCCCGCCCCGGGCCGCGCCTCGAGTCGATGGACCCGGTCGTGACGCTGTCCCTGCTGCGCGACGCCGTCGCCGACCGGCACGGCGTCTGGATCGGCTACTCCGACGGCCACGGCACGACGACGCGTCACCTCATCCACCCGCAGAGGGTCGAGGGCGGACGGGTGCGGGCCACCGACGAGTCGGGCCACGAGAAGTCGTGGTCGGTGCACCGCATCACCGGCGCCAGCCTCGAGGCCTGAGCGGGCTTGGCAGGCAACGGAAGTCGTGACGGCCGCCGGCCCGCCTACGTTCTGCACGACCACCGGAGGCCGCGGCCCCACTTCGACCTACGGCTCGAGGAGGGCGGCGTGCTGCGCTCGTGGGCCGTGCCGAAGGGCCTGCCGACGTCCAGCAGGCACGACCGGCTTGCCGTCGCGGTGGACGACCACGCGATGGACCACCTCGACTACACCGACGCCGACAAGTCCGTGGCCGACACCGGGTGGTGGGAGGAGGAGTCGCGCGACGACCACCGGATCGTCTTCGTCCTGCACGGTCGGGGTCCGGCGAGGCGGTACGCGCTGATCCGCACCGACCGCGACTGGCTGCTCCACCTGACCAAGGACCAGCCAGGCGCCTGACCCGGAGCCCGTCAGGCGCCGGCGAGGGCCCGCACGACGTTGCTCGGGCTGGGGCGGCCGAGCTGCCTCGCCATCCAGACGGACGTCTCGACGAGCGCGTCGAGGTCGACACCGGTCTCGACGCCGGCGCCGTGGAGCGCCCACACGAGGTCCTCGGTGGCGAGGTTGCCCGTGGCCGACTTCGCGTACGGGCAGCCGCCGAGACCGCCGGCCGACGCGTCGACCACCGACACGCCGTCGCGCAGCGCCGCCATGGTGTTCGCGAGCGCCTGGCCGTACATGTCGTGGAAGTGCACGGCAACTCGGTCGGTGCCGATCCCCTTGCGGGACAAGGCCTCCAGCAGTCGGTGCACGTGACCCGTGGTGCCGACGCCGATCGTGTCGCCGAGGCTCAGCTCGTGGCAGCCGAGGTCCATGAGCCGTTCGGCGGTGTCGACGACCTGCTCGACGGGCACCGGCCCCTCCCACGGGTCGCCGAAGCACATCGAGACGTAGGCGCGCACCCACATGCCGTCGGCGAGCGCCCGCTTCACGACCGGCTCGAACATCGCGTACTGCTCGGCGACGGAGCGGTTGAGGTTCTTCCGGGCGAAGGTCTCGGTGGCCGAGCCGAAGATGGCGATGGCCGAGAGGCCCAGCTCCTCGGCGCGGTCGAGGCCGCGCTCGTTGGGCACGAGGGCGGGGCGACGACGCCCGACGCCGTCGGCACCGAGGGCGCCGAGCACCTCCTCGGCGTCGCCCATCTGCGGCACCCACCTCGCCGGCACGAACGACGTCGTCTCGATGGTGCCCAGGCCGGCCGCCTCCAGGCGACGGATGAACTCGACCTTCGTCGCGGCGGGCACGACGGTCTTCTCGTTCTGGAGGCCGTCGCGCGGGCCGACCTCGTAGATCGTCACCTGGGGCGGCAGCCCCGTCGCCGCCTCGACCTGTGGGGATCGCATTCGCCCATACTGTCACCACGCCACACGAGGCCCCTCGCCGCCGGTTCGATGTATCCGCGCGGCTCGGGGGCCGCCGGAATACATCGAACCGAGAGCTGGGTTGAGCACTGACGATGAATGACGGACCCCTGATCGTCCAGAGCGACAAGACGCTGCTCCTCGAGGTCGACCACCCGAACGCCGAGACGGCGCGGCGGGCCATCGCCCCCTTCGCCGAGCTCGAGCGCGCGCCCGAGCACGTGCACACCTACCGCATCACGCCCCTGGGCCTGTGGAACGCCCGGGCCGCCGGGCACGACGCCGAGCAGGTCGTCGACGCCCTCATGACGCACAGC
>JAEWFB010000272.1 GCA_023389095.1 Actinomycetes bacterium | reverse complement strand
AAGGGGCTCGAGAGCACGTGCAGCGTGCGAGTCCTCCTGCTCGGCAACGGCGTCCGCGAGCTGCGGCAGGCCGGAGAGCAGGTCCTCGCCCGGGTAGTCGAGGCAGCGCCCGGCGACGAGGTGCACGACGCGGTCGCCCTCGCCTCGGCGGGACGCGCGGGCGCGGCGGCCGATCACGGCTGCCCCTCACGCTGGCCCGGGAAGAGGCCCGGCGGGGTGCCGTTGCCGTCCCAGTTGAGCAGGTTGACGCGCCCCCGCAGCTCCTCGTCGGACGCCGCCGAGTCGGTGGTCTGGCGCTGCTTGAGCGCGTTGAACGTCTCGACGGCCACCGGCGCCGGGCGCCCGCTCGCCTCGCCGAACGGGCCCGACTCGTACATCCCGGGGCCCTCGTCGTAGTCGAGCGAACAGGCGAGCTCCTCGAGCTCGTGGGCGCGCTCGACGTGCGCGGTCGGGATCACGTACCGGTCGGCGTACTTCGCGATGGCCATGAGCCGGTACATCTCGTACAGCGACTCCTCGCTCATGCCGACCGACTCGGGGATCGAGGCGTCGCCGTCGCGGCCCAGCGACACGTCACGCATGTAGGCGCGCATCGCGGCGAGCTTGCGGAGCACTCCGGTGACGACGTCGGTGCGCCCGGCGGTGAACAGCTCGGCGAGGTACTCCACCGGGATGCGCAGGGCCTCGATGGCCCCGAAGAGCACGTCCCGCGACTCGGCGTCGTGGCCCTGCGAGGACAGCACGTCGACGACCGGCGACAGCGGCGGCACGTACCAGACCATCGGCATCGTGCGGTACTCCGGGTGCAGCGGCAGCGCGACGCGGTACTTCTTGGCGAGCGCGTACACGGGCGAACGTCGGGCCGCGTCCATCCAGTCGTCGGGGATGCCGTCACGCCGGGCCGCGGCGACGACCTCCGGGTCGGTGGGGTCGAGGAGGAGGTCGAGCTGCGCCTCGTAGAGGTCACCCTCGTCCGGTGTCGAGGCCGCGTCGGTGACGCGGTCGGCGTCGTAGAGGAAGAGGCCGAGGTAGCGCAGCCGCCCGACGCACGTCTCCGAGCACACGGTCGGCAGTCCGACCTCGATGCGTGGGTAGCAGAACGTGCACTTCTCGGCCTTGCCGCTCTTGTGGTTGAAGTAGATCTTCTTGTACGGGCAGCCGGTGATGCACTGGCGCCAGCCGCGGCAGCGGTCCTGGTCGACGAGGACGATGCCGTCCTCCTCGCGCTTGTAGATCGCCCCGGAGGGGCACGAGGCCATGCACGACGGGTTGAGGCAGTGCTCGCAGATGCGCGGCAGGTAGAACATGAAGGTCTTCTCGAGCTCGAACCGCACCGTGTCCTCGGACTGGCGCCGCACCTTCTCGACGATCGGGTCGAGATGACCGAGCTGGCTCGTGCCGCCGAGGTTGTCGTCCCAGTTCGCCGACCATGTGATCTTCGTGTTCTCGCCGGTGATGAGCGACTTCGGCCGCGCCACCGGGAAGTCGTCGCCGAGGGGCGCCTCGACGAGCGTCTGGTAGTCGTAGGTCCACGGCTCGTAGTAGTCGGCGAGCCCGGGCTGCACCGGGCTGGCAAAGATGCCGAGCAGCTTCTGGACGCGTCCGCCGGCCTTGAGCTTGAGGCTTCCCCGGTGCGACAGCGTCCAGCCGCCGCGCCAGCGCTCCTGGTCCTCGTAGCGGCGCGGGTAGCCCTGGCCGGGCCGGGTCTCGACGTTGTTGAACCACACGTACTCGGTGCCGGCGCGGTTGGTCCACGCCTGCTTGCACGTGACCGAGCACGTGTGGCAGCCGATGCACTTGTCGAGGTTCATGACCATGCCCATCTGGGCCATGACGCGCATCAGTACGTCACCTCCTGGGAGCGCTTGCGGACCGTGGAGACCATGTCGCGCTGGTTCCCGGTGGGCCCGAGGTAGTTGAAGGTGTACGACAGCTGCGCGTAGCCGCCGATGAGGTGGGTCGGCTTGACGAGCAGGCGCGTGACCGAGTTGTGGATGCCACCGCGGCGGCCGGTGGCCTCGGACTTCGGCACGTCGATGGTGCGCTCCTGCGCGTGGTGGACGTACACGACGCCCTCGGGCATCCGGTGGCTGACGATGGCGCGAGCCACGAGCACGCCGTTGGCGTTGGTGCACTCCACCCAGTCGTTGTCCTCCACCTCGATCGACGCGGCGTCCTGGGGACTCATCCACACGGTGGGCCCGCCCCGGGAGAGCGAGAGCATGAGCAGGTTGTCCTGGTACTCCGAGTGGATCGACCACTTGGAGTGGGGAGTCAGGTAGCGCACCGTCACCTGCTTGGCGCCGTCGGGCCCGAGCTTCGGCTCGCCGAAGAGCCGGTGCATGTCGAGCGGCGGTCGGTAGGTCGGCAGCGCCTCGCCGACCTCCTGCATCCAGTCGTGGTCGAGGTAGAAGCTCATCCGGCCCGTCAGCGTGTGGAAGGGCTTGAGCCGCTCGATGTTGACGGTGAACGGCGCGTAACGACGACCACCCGTCTCGGACCCCGACCACTCCGGCGAGGTGATCACCGGCACGGGCTGGACCTGCGTGTCGGCGAAGGTGATCCGCTTCTCCTTCGCCCCCTCGGCGAGGTCGACGAGCCTCTTGCCGACGCGCTCCTCGAGGGTCCGGAAGCCCTGGACCGCGAGGTGGCCGTTCGTCGTGCCGGAGAAGGTGAGGATCGCCTCGGCGAGCTTGGCGTCGGTGTCGATGGCCGGGCGGCCGTCGCCGGCGCCGCCGAGCATGACGCCGTTCTTCTGCGCCAGCCGGGCCGCCTCCTCTGCGACGCGGTAGG
>JAEWFB010000221.1 GCA_023389095.1 Actinomycetes bacterium | reverse complement strand
CCGTGGACGCCGCCGCGGCGGTCGGCCGGTCGGCGCCCGCGGTCCCGGCCGCCCTGGCCGACGCCACCATCGACCAGCTCGCCGCGATGCTCGCCACGCTGCCCGCAGCCGGGGAGGCCGACGCCCCGCCGGCCGGCATCGCCAGTTGGGTGCGCGCCTTCACCGACCGGTTCGTCGAGTCGGCCGCCCCGACGACCAGGCCGGGCGCCCGGCGCGGGTGGACGGTCCTCGGTACCGAGGACCACCCGCTGAGCAAGGGGGTGGCCGAGCACTTCCCGCTCGCCGACACCCCGGACGCGCGGTTGCTGCTGCTGCCACCGGGCCTCACGGTGCCGGCGGAGCTGGTCGTGACCGCGCTGCGCGCCACCGCGGCCGACGGGCTTCCGCTCGTGGTGCTGCACCACGGCGGCGTGGGCGCCGCGGTCGGCCGCAGCATCGCCATGGAGCGGCCGGGCGCCGCGGTGATGGTCGCCGAGACCCCGGTGGACGACCGCTGCCTCAAGCTCGTCGCCGAGGCGTCCGTCGACTGGACCGGCTACGTCGAGGTCGTCTACGACGAGGACGGTGTCCGCACCACCCGGGTCGCCGCTCCACTCGCGCTGTCCCGCCGGGACGAGCGCATCCCGCTGGCTCCGGGCGACGTGCTGCTGGTCACCGGCGGGGCGAAGGGCATCGGGCTGGAGTGCGCCGCCGCGGTGTGCCAGGCCACCGGTGCCACGGCGGTGCTCTTCGGGCGCAGCCCCGGCACGGACCCGGAGGTCCGGGAGGGCCTGGACCGGCTGACCGCGCTCGGGATCACCGCCGGCTACCACGCCGTCGACGTCAGCGACGGGCCCGCCGTCACCGCCGCCGTCACCGCTGTCCAGGAGCGGTACGGACCGGTACGCGGGCTGCTGCACGCCGCCGGCCACAACACGCCGCGGCGGATCGAGGACGTGACCGTCGAGGGTCTCCGCGCGACGCTGGCACCGAAAGCCGACGGCTTCGACCACCTGGTCGCGGCCCTCGGCGACGATCTGCGCTTCGCCGTCGCCTTCGGATCCGTCATCGGGCGCACCGGGTTGACCGGCCAGTCGGAGTACGCCGTAGCCAACGAGTGGCTCGCCCGGCGCTGCGCGGAACTGACGCGGGAGCGGCCCGGCACCCGTTGGCTGACGGTGCAGTGGTCGGCCTGGTCCGGCGTCGGTATGGGGGTCCGCCTCGGCGTCCTCGACGCGCTGGTGCGCGACGGGCTCGAGCCGATCAGCGTCCCGGCCGGCACCGACCTGCTGTTGCGCCTGCTGGCGGCGCCGGACACCGGACCGTGCGTGCTGGCTGCCGGCCGGCTGCCCGCCGGACCGACCCTGCGCTACCGCGACGACGACCGCACCGGCGGGCGGTTCGCCGAGCGGGTGCTGGCGCTGACGCCGGGGGTGGAGAGCGTCCTCGGCGCCACCCTGACCGCCGGCACCGACCCCTACCTGTCCGACCACGTCGTCGACGGCGTCCCGCTGCTGCCCGCCGTGCTGGGGCTGGAGGCGATGACGCAGGCCGCCACAGCGCTCACCGGTGCGCCGGGGACACCGGTGCGCCTCACCGGCGTACGGCTCGAACGGCCGGTGACGGTGACCGACCGGCGTGACATCCGGGTCGCGGCGCTGGTCCACGACGACGGCCGGGTGGAGACCGTGCTGCGCAGCGACGACACCGGCTTCGCGGTGGACCACTTCGCGGCGGTCGTGACCACCGGCGCCGTGCCGGCACCCGATCCGGCGGTGCCGGCGCCGGCCGTGCGGCTCGGGGAGCCGGGCCTGCCGGCGACGGGCCTCTACGGCGGCCTCTACTTCCACGGGCCCGCGTTCCGGCGGGTGCGCGGATATCACGCGCTGAGTGCGTACCGGTGCGTGTTCTCGGTCCGCGCCGAACCCGGCACCGCGTGGTTCGGCATGTACCTCGACGCGTCGCTGCGGCTCGGCGACCCGGGCGCCCGTGACGCCGTGCTGCACGGGCTGCAGGGCTGTGTCCCGGACCGGCGCGTGCTTCCGGTCTCCGTCGAGCGGATCAGCGTGTGGCACCGGCCGTCCGGCGTGCTCACCGTCACCGCCCGGCAGCGCGCGGAGGACGGTGCCGAGTTCGTCTACGACGTGCTGGTGACCGACGAGTCGGGACGCCCGGTCGAGGAGTGGACGGGGCTGGTCCTGCGCGCGGTGGCCGAGATCGGCTGGTCCGAGATGCCGGCGTTCCTCGCCGGTCCGGCAGTGGCCCGGCGGCTGCGGCACCGGCATCCCGGCATCGACGCCGCGGTGCTCCCCGCGACGCGCGGCGACGGCGGACCCACCGTCCGGTTGGCCGACTGGCTCGACGGCGCCGCGCTGGGCGAGCCCGCAGGCGCACGGCACGCCGGCGACGGTCGGGTCACGGCGCCGGGCGGCGGTGGCGTCTCGGCCAGCCACCTCGACGACCTCGTGCTCGTGACGGTGGCCCCGGGCCCGGTCGGCGTCGACTGGGAACGTGTGGACGACCGCCCGCCGCCGCTGGAGGAACGGCACCGGGCCCTCGCCGTGCGGCTGGCCGCCGAGTCCGGGGAGGACGAGGCCGTCGCGGCCGTCCGTGTGTGGACGGCGATCGAGGTGACCCGCAAGCTCGGGCTCGGGCCTTCGGCGCCGCTGGTGTTCACCGGCCGGGAGCCGTCCGGAACGCTCGGCCTGCGCAGCGGTGACCACGTGCTGAGCAGCGTGCTGCTGCGGACGGCCGGGGACGCGCGGCAGGTGGCGGTGTGCGTGGGGACGCCGGCATGAGCGCCCCGGTCTACCGCTATCGGCACCGGGTGACGTTCGACGAGACGAACCTGGTGGGAAACGTCTACTTCGCCCACTACGCCCACTGGCAGGGGCACTGCCGGGAGCACTTCCTCGCCGAGCAGGCGCCCTCCGTGCTCGCCGCCCTGTCCGACGGGCTGGCGCTGGTCACCGTGTCGATGTCGGTCGAGTTCTACGCCGAGAGCCACGCCTTCGACACGGTCGAGATCGAGATGTCGCTCGTCGAGCTCAACGGCAATCGCATCACGATGGGCTTCGACTATCGCCGGGTCCGCCCGGACGGCGCTCCCGCCGAGCTGATCGCGCGGGGCCGGCAGACGGTGGCCGTGATGGAGCGGGTCGACGGCCAGTTGCAGCCCGCCCCGGTCCCGGCCGACCTGGCGGCCGCGCTCGCCGTCTACCGCCGTCCCGCGGCGGGGGTGTGGGTCCGATGACAGTCGGCGTCATCGGCTGCGGGCGGATGGGCGTCGCCGTCACCCGCGCGGTCGCCGCCGCGCGCTGCAGCGTGCTGCTCGCCGGACGGACACCCGGGGCGGCGGCCGCCGCCACCGCCGGCGTACGGGGGGCGTTCGCCGCCGACATCCGCGTCGTCCTCGAACGGGCCTCCCTCGTCGTGCTCGCCGTTCCGCTCGGTCCGGCCTGCCGGGTGCTGACCGAGACCCCGGTGCCGGGCCGGGGCCGTCCGCTCCTGGACGTCACCAATCCGGCCCTCGGCGGCGAGGAGGTGCCGCCCGGCTCGTCGGGGGCCCGCCTGATCGCGGCGGCGGCACCCCCCGGCTGGCACGTCGTCAAGGCGCTGAACACCGTGCCCGCGGCGATGGTCGGCGAGCCGCTCTGCGGAGGGCTGCCGGTCTCCCTGCCGCTGGCCGGCGACGACGCCGGGGCCAAGCGGGTCGCCGGTGCGCTGCTGTCCCGGCTCGGCTTCGCGCCGATCGACGTCGGCGGGCTCGAACACGCCCGGGAGTTGGAGTCGCTGGCCATGCTCCTCCAGGCCGTCAACCAGCGCCACGGCGTACACGGGCGGATCGGGCTGCACATCTGCGGCCCGGACGGCCCGGTGCGGTCGCTCCACACACCCGCGGTGCCGGGTGTGCGTCTCCCGTAACCGATCACCCATCGAGGAGGAACCATGTCCGTAGCCGACCGGGAAGCAGTCCCGGTAGTCACCGTCGACGCGACACCGCAGGGCCGCACCGCCACGGCCCTCGGCTTCGCCGTGGCGGGCGCGGTGGCCGGGGTGCTGCTCGCCGTCGCCTGGTCCTTCACCTTCGTCGACTCGGTGATCGGCGACAACATCGCCAACTCGCTCCTGGGTCACGACGCCAAGGCGACGGCGATCGGCGGCTCCGTCGCCGGGCTCGCCTTCGCCTTCGTGTCCGGCCTCGCCGGCACGTTCACCGCCTGCAACGTCGCCGCGTTCGGGATGGTCCCGCAGGTCACCAGGGAGACGACGAGGTCCGGACTGCGCGGGCTGCTCGCCCCGCTGGGCTGGCTCACCGCCGGCAGCATGGCGGTCGCGCTGACCTACGGCGCCGTGGGCGTGCTGCTCGGGGACCGCCTGCCGCAGCTGTCCACCGCGACCACGGCCGGCGGCGTACCGGTGCGGCTCGTGCAGGCGTCCGTCGTCTTCGGGCTGGCCGGCCTGGCCCTGCTCTACCTCGGCCTGGCGGCGTTGAAGCTGGTTCCGGATCCGTTCGCCGGCCGGCCGCGGGCCCGCCTGGTCGCGATGGGCGTCATCATCGGCGCCTTCCTGATGGGCCGTCCGTTCCCGCTCTTCCACAAGCTCTTCCTCAACGCGGTGGCCGACGACAACCCGGCGTACGGCGCGGCCGTCTTCGGCCTGCAGACGCTCGGCAACATGCTGGTGATGGTCCTCGTCGTGGTGATCGCGTCGAGGCTGACCGGCGGGCGCCTGCTCACCGCCC
>JAEWFB010000171.1 GCA_023389095.1 Actinomycetes bacterium | reverse complement strand
CGGTCAGCGCCCGGTCGAGGGTCTCGCGGTGCCTGTCGTACAGGGGGTGCGGGGTCTCCGTCATGCCCGCCATCATGCAACAGAAAGGCACCAGATCAGTAGGGGCGTGTCACAACTGGAGATTGTCCGCGGTCGTGACCGGGGAGGGCGTAGCACACCGCACGTCGGGTATGCCGCACCGGCGACGACGACGGGTGGTACCGATGCGGATGACAGAGATCCGGGTACACGGGGTCGGCGACCGTGGCCCCGAGGCCATCCTCGACCGCCCGATCGTGGTCCGGGTGGCCGGTGACGCGAACGCCGGGTTCTACCGTCCCCGGCCGGGCTTCGGCGATCCGACCGGCCCGGGCGGGGTGACGCTGGAGGCGTACCGCTGGGGACCGCTCGCCGGCGGCCGGGCCCGCCGGACCCTGCTGCTGGTCCTGTTGCTGCCGTTCATGCTCGCGAACATCGCGGTCTGGATGCTGCCGGTGGCCGGACGCGAGGCGGCGGTGGACCGCGCTCTCTGCCGGCTGTTGGCCGCAACCCTGACCGCCCTGTACGTGCTCTCCCTCGTCGGTGTCTCCCTCGACCTGGTCGCCTGGCAGTGCACCGCCTACCCCCGGTGCGTGGAGGCGCGGCGGTGGGTGTCCTGGCTCGCCGGGGTTCCGGTCGGCGCCCGGCTGGCGATCCTGGCGATCGTGCCGATTGCCGGGATCGCCGTGCTGTGGCGACTGAGCGCCCGGACCTGGCAGCTCCCCGAGGACGCTCGCGGCGCCGCCCAGGGTGTGGGCGCGGACCGGCTGGACGAGCCGGCCTTCTGGGACACCCGGGCGCTGCTGCGCCGCCTGCGTTCGCTGCACGTGGCCATCGCGCTCGGCACGCTGGACGTCGCGCTCCTGCTTCCCGTCACCGGGCAGGACCGGTCCCCCATCGGGTACGTGCTGCTGGCCGCCGACGCGGCGCTGCTCGCCGTCGCGCTCGCGGTGCTCTGCCGCCCATCCGTCGAGCGGCGCGGCACCGGGCCGGGCAGCGAGATCATCGTCCGTTCGGTGCGGCTGGCCGCCGTCGGGCTCACGGCCCTGGCCCTGGCCTACGCGTTGGTGCCGCGCCCCTCGTGGCGGGCGCAGGACACCCTGCCCGGCTCGGAGGAGATGTCCTCCGCCCTGTTCGTCGCTCAGGTCGTCCTGGTGACGGCGCTCGGGGTGAGGACGGCCGTGCAGGGACGGCGGCCCTCGATCAGGCCGCACATCATGGTTCTCGGGCTGGGCGCGCCGGTGCTCACGACGCTCGCCGTCGGGATGGCGGTGGCCTACTCCGCGGCGGTCAACTTCCTGCTGGCCGGGTATCTCGACCGGGGGTCGGAACCGACCCTGGCCCGCCCGCTGCCACCAGGAGCGCCGCCGCTGTGGCCGCCCGCCGCCTTCCGCTGGGTGATCCTGGGAATCTCGCTGGCGCTGCCCGTGGCGGCACTGCTGGCGCTGGCCGGCGGTCGGCTCGGCCGGGCCCGCCGGCTGCGGGCCGCGGAGGAACTGGTCCGACAGGAGTTCCCGGAGGTGCCCCGGGTGCCACCCGAGCGGGTACGCGCGGTCCGGCGGGCGATCGTCCGCTCCTGGCTCTCCGACCGGCTCGGCGCGCCACTGCTGACGACGTCCGCGGCCCTCGTGCTGCTGACCCTCGGCGCGGCGGGGATGTCACCGTGGTACGGCGGGCCGGGCCAGCTGGCGCTGGAGCTGGGCGGGCCGAAGCTGGGCCTACCGATCGTCTTCGTGACCGATCTGGGGACCTTTGTCATCGTATGGCTCGCGGTCGCCCTCGCGGTGGTCGGTCTGCGGGGCCCCCGGTCCCCGGCCGGACGGATGGTCGCGGTGCTCTGGGAACTGGCCACGTTCTGGCCGCGGGCGACGCACCCCCTGGCGCCCCCCTGCTACGCCGAGCGAGTGGTGCCGGATCTGACCCGGCGGATCCGCACCCTGACCGCCGGGGGAGACGGCGTCATCCTGGCGGCGCAGAGTCACGGCAGCGTACTGGCCGCTGCCACCGTGCTCCAACTACCCCCGGACCGCCTGCGCCGACTCGCTCTGCTCACCTACGTCACCCCGCTGACGCGCCTGTACGCCCGGATCTTCCCGGCGTACGTCAACGAACGACAGTTGCACGAGGTGGGCGAGCGGATCGGCTGGCGCTGGATCAACCTGTGGCGGCGCACCGACCCGATCGGGGGCCCGGTGTTCCCGGACGCCTCGCCGGCGTATCCGGCCGGCCGGGTCGATCGGCGCGTACGCGACCCGCGCGGCCTGCTGATCCCGCCGACCGACACCGTGCCGCCGGCCGTCAACCGGCACCGCTTCGAGCCGGACGACGACTTCCACGCGGCGATCACGGAACTCAGCGCGCGGCTCCGCGCGGCTGGGTAGCCGCGCGCCTCGGACGGTCGCGTCAGGCGCGGGGCCGCGCATGGCGGGAGGTCGTCAACTGCCAGTCGATCGAGCCGGCCACCGGGCGGAAGCCGAGCTTCTCGTTGATCGCGATCATGTGCCGGTTCGCCGCCGCGTTCCAGGTGTCGACGGCCCGCAACGCCGGTTCGTGCGCCAGCGCGTACGCCAGGTTCTCCGCCTTGCAGAGCAGGCCGAGCCGGTGGCCGCGGTGATCGGGGTCGACCAGGGTGATCTGCTGCCAGGCGTGGTCGGTGCTGCTCGCGTCAAGGCTGAGCTGGGTCCAGCCGACCAGGCGGCCGGTCGCCTCGTGCACCGCACCGGTGTTGTAGCGGCGTACGCCCCGGGCGTCCAGCGCCCGTTCCGCGTCCCGCACCCGCGCCGCGTCCATCCGCTCCGGCTCCCAGTCCAGCTCGCCCATGGGCGCGTCGAGCAGCAGCCGGCCCTCCAGGTAGGCGGCGTCCGCGACGTACTCGTCGGGCGCGTGCTCGCGCCACCGCACCAGCCGGTAGC
>JAEWFB010000167.1 GCA_023389095.1 Actinomycetes bacterium | reverse complement strand
AACCTGAGGTCGGGGCTGCTCCGCCTCCTCGAGCTGGGCCGGGTGTCCGACGCTGCCGACCTCGCCGGCGGCCTCTGGCCCTACTTCGCCATGCGCGGACGCGTGCGGGAGGGGCACGAGTGGCTGGAACGGGTCCACGGCACCGGCACCACGACGGCCGTGGCGTGGGCGGCCGTCGGCCGCATGGGGCTGATGCTCGTCGTCGGCGAGGTCGGCGGCCTGCGCCTGCTCGGTGACACGGCGCTCCGGCTGTCGGAGCGTGCCGGCGCCGCCCTCCTCGTCGTGGAGGCCGCCCTGCTGAGCGGGCTCGGTGCGCTGTTCGCCGGCGACCTGGCAGCAGGGGAGCGGCTGCTGGCCCTGGCCGAGGACCGGGCGGAGGACCTCGGCGTGGAGGAGACCGGCCAGGCCGACCCGCGGCCGTGGGCGCGGCTGCACGTGCAGGTGGGGCGCGGACAGGCTCTCCTGCTCGCGGGCGACGCCGAGGGCGCGACGCGACTGCTCGAGGAGGCGGTCACCTCCGCGAGGGTGCTCGGCAACGAGTTCGGCCTCGCGACCTCGCTCAACACCCTCGCGACGGCGCGCCAGGTCGCCGGGGACGACGACGCGGCCGCGGGCCTGCTCGGCGAGTCCCTCGCCGTGTCGTTCCCGTTGCGGCTCGGCTGGACGCTCGGCTACGCCGTCCCCGAGCTCGCGGGCGTCGCAGCGCGGTCGGGTCGACCCGCGGCCGCGGCCTACCTCTTCGGCGCGGCGGCGACGCTCGGTGACACGACCGCGGTCGACCCGCACTACCCGCCCTCGCGCGCCACGGCCGACGCCGGGCTGGTCGTCGCCCGGACGCGGCTGGAGCCCGAGGAGTTCACCACCGCGTTTGAGGCAGGACGAACGGCGACGCAGGAGGACGTGGCCCGCTTCGCGGCCGAGGTCGTCGCCGACGTCGCGTCGCCCGGCGACGGGGACCTCAGCCTTCGCGGACGCGGCTGACGAAGCGTCGGTACTGCCGGGCGCCGATGGTGCGCACGAGGACGCGGGCCGGCAGCGGCAGCTTGGCGAGCATCGCCCGCCGCTCCTCGGGGTTGCAGTCCTCGAGGATCGCCCCGAAGAGGAGCGGCAGCTGCGCCCGCGACATCGTGTCCATGCCGTGCTGGCCGAGGCTGTCCCACTCGGCGACGGTGACGTACCTCAGGCACAGCGGCAGGATCTCCCGCTCCTCGAGGTCGAGGTGCTCGGCCAGGTCGGCGGCGAACCGGTCGAGGACGCCGGCGAGCTCGGCACTGCGTGCCCGCGTCGGCGCGGCCTCCCAGGCGGGCAGCAGGTGCCCGACGCGTTCGAGGTGGTCCTCGATGCCGTGGTGCTGGGCCTGCATCGTCTCGACGAGGCCCGTGGAGGGCGCGGCCCGCTCCAGCAGCGCCGGCCACAGCACGGCGTCCTCCCCGGTGTGGTGCATCTCGAGGCCGCCGAGGACGAGCCGCAGCACCTCGGCGAGGGTCCTGGCCCGGTCCACGTCGCCGTCGGCGACCTCGCGGACGAGTCCGGGCAGCAGGCGCGTCTCGCGGCGGAAGGCGCGGTGGATGATGACCATCTCGTGGACCCACGGGCGGTCCGAGGTCGGGGTGGTGCTGAAGGTCGTGGTGCTCACGGTCAGGGCCTTTCGCTGGTGCGGTGCTGACCTCTCCAGCGTCGGCGGTGGGTGCGGCACGCCCCAGCCACGCAGCCCCCACGACGCACCCACACCACCACCACGACGGCGACGGCGACGGCGACGGCGACGGCGCGTCAGGCGAGCTCGGCGACGACCGCGCGCACCATCCGACGGCCGTGCTCGGCCATCCGCGGGAACGTGTGGCGGTAGTAGCCGATGCCGGTCAGCGACGGCGCGAGGGCCCAGCCGCACGCGCGCACCCACGTCGCGTCGTCGGGGGCGACGGCGTCGCGGTAGGTGTCGCGGGCCGACCCGGTGAAGGTCCAGAGCGCCGCCGCGACGTCGGGGGCCGGGTCACCGACGCCGAGGGCGCCCCAGTCGATGACCGCCGCGAGCCGGCCGGCCTCGACCACGAGGTTGCCGGGCTGCAGGTCGCCGTGGATCCACACCGGGTCGCGGTCCCAGTCGGGGGCGGCGAGGCACGCCTCCCAGGCCCGCTCGGCGGCGTCGAGGTCGAAGCCGTCGTCGTGGCCGCGCAGCCGCGCGAGACCCCTGCGGACGGCGTCGTCGGCGTGCCGCAGCGGCGTGCCACGCGAGCCGGGCGGTTTCGTCGGGCCCCCCGTGGCGTCGACCGCCTGCAGGGCCCGGGTGAACGACGCGAGGTCCCGGGCGAGCGGGACGTCGTCGGAGCCGAGGCGCGGGGGCGTCGTGCCCTCGACCCACGGCACGACCGCCCACGTCCACGGGTAGCCCTCGCCGGGGCGTCCGAGGTGCTCGGGCACCGGGACCCCGGCCGGCAGGTGCGGCGCCAGCCGTGGGAGCCAGCGCGCGTCCGACTCGGCCTGACCCGCCGCGAACGGCACCTTCGGCATCCGGACCACGAGGTCGTCGCCGAGGCGGAAGAGCACGTTGTCGGTGCCCTCGAGGTCGTCGGGCAGCGGCGTCACCGCATGGCCGGCCCACTGGGGGCACTGGTCGTCGACGAGCCGGCGCACCAGCTCGGTGGTGGCTCGGACCTCGTCCGCATGCATCGGCACGCCGCCACGCTAGGGGCCCGCGCGTTCTGCGGGCGAACCCTTTTGCCGCGCAGTAGCGTCGGCGCACGGCACGCGCACGGGCGCGCCACGACGACAGGGGACGACCATGGACGAGCCGCCGAAGGACTCCGGACCGCGCGTCGACCACCGCGCTCCATCGGGTCCGCCGCACCCCGACGCGGAGCCCGACCCCGATCTCGGCCGCACGCTGCGCCAGCCGCTCAGCACCGGCTTCGCCCTCGTCCTCGTGGTCGCGAACCTCCTTGGCTGGGTGTGGTTCGCCAACCACATGGACGAGCGGTTCCACGAGGTGGCCTCGAGCGTCGGTCGGGTGTCGCTCGGGACCAACGGCCCGTCCGTGGCCGACCCGGAGCTGTGCTGGCTCGTCGGCGCCCAGGCCCGCGCGTCGGGTCATGCCGACTCCTTCGTGGCGGCCACGAACCAGGCCAGGCTGCAGACCGACTGCGCCGCGGCGGCGGTCCGGGGTGCGAACGGGCACGCGCCGTGACCCGGGCAGGTCTGACCGACACCGTCGGCGCCGGGGGATACCGTTGCCGCCCGTGACCACGATCGACGACGTCAGGCAGGCCGTCCGCACCGCGAGCGAGGTGTCGCTCGACGTCGTCCTCGGGCCGATGAAGTCGGGCAAGAGCCTCGAGCTCATCTCCCTGCTCTCGCCGCTGCAGTACACGCGCGTCAAGCACCGCGTGTACCAGTCGGCGCGCCACGTCCGCGACAGCGGCGTCACCTCCCGCAGCGGCGGTGTGCTCACGACGACGAAGACGCTCTCGCTGGCCGAGGCCCTCGACGCCGAGCTCGACCTCGTCGCCGTCGACGAGGTGCACATGTTCGACGTCGCCGACATCGAGGTGGTCGACCAGCTGCTGCGCCGGGGAACGCGGGTCGTCGTCGCCGGCATCGACCTCGACCACCGCGGCGAGCTGTTCGCGCCGGTGCGGGCCCTGCTCGAGCTGGGCCCCGACGCCGTCACCTACCGCCGTGCCGTGTGCGACGTGTGTCGCGACTTCAGCGCCACGCACACCCAGGTGCTGCGCGGCGGGGTGCCCTTCCTCGAGCGGCTCGGCGCCCCGGGTGAGGAGAGCGGGTCGGAGGCGCTGCCCGACGACGGCACCTTCTCCTACGAGGCCCGCTGCCGCACCTGTTTCGTCCGCCCGCGACGCTGACGCGGGTCACTCGCCCGTCGGCGGGCGGGGTGCGCCGCGCTCAGCCGGCGGTGGCGGACGCCCTGGCGGCGTCGAGGTCGGCGCGCGTCAGCACTGACCGCGTCTCGACGTCGACCTCGTGAAGGCGGTTGGCGCCGGTCTCGCTCCGGTCGATGGCGCACACGACGACCCCGACCGACGCGTCGCGCTCGCGCAGCGCCGCGGCCGCGTTGCGCACGGCGCCGCCGGTCGTCACGACGTCCTCGACGAGGGTGACCCGGCGCCCGGCGACGTCCGGGCCCTCGGCGAGCTTGCGGGTGCCGTACGCCTTTGCCTCCTTGCGCACGAAGATCGCAGGCAGCCCGGTGAGGCCGCTCAGCACCGTGACGATCGGGATGCCACCGAGCTCGAGCCCGCCGAGCAGCTCGGTGTCCTCGGGCAGGAGCGGGACCATCGCCTCGGCAACCCGCCGCAGCAGGGCGGGGTCGCTCTCGAAGAGGTACTTGTCGAAGTACTCGTCGGCGACGATCCCCGAGCGGAGGGTGAACTCGCCCCGCAGGCGGCACGTGGCGTCGATGGCGGAAGCGAGGTCGTGCAGGTCGGTCGTCGGGGTGGCCATGCCCGCCATGCTGCCAGCCACAGCCGCATCCGGCGCCGCGCAGCGGACCGCTGCGGCTCGCGTCGGGTAGGGGACCGGCATGAGCGATGACCAGAACACCCAGCCCACCGACCAGACCGACCCGCTGGCGTACGACCCTGACGAGGACCCGGACATCGACCCCACGATGACCGCGCCCGAGGAGGGACGTCCCGACGGCATCAAGCCGCCCGGTTCCGACACCGAGGTGCCCGAGGACCCGGACGGCCCTGCCGACGGCTGACGCGTGGCCGCCGGGGGCACGGGGCTTTCCTCAGCACTGCTCCACCACCCGGACCAACGCCGGCGGGGCGCGCCGTGGCTCACCGGGTGGAGCAATGCTGAGGGAGCGCGTCGGCTCACCGGGTGCTGTGGGAGCCGGGCGTCAGGCGGGTGGGTCGGGCTCGTGGGTCGTGACGATGTCGTTCGCCGCCGCCCACGCCGTGATGTCGCGCTTCTCGATCGTCGTGGCCATGAGCTCGGGGAACCTGTCCGGGGTGCAGGCGAACGCCGGGACGCCGACGGCCGCGAGGGCCGCGGCGTGCTCGGCGTCGTAGCTCGGGCTGCCCGAGTCGCTGAGGGCGAGCAGCGCCACCATCGTCGTGCCCGAGGCGACGATCGAGGACGCCCGGCGCACCATCTCCTCGGCGATGCCGCCCTCGTAGAGGTCGCTGATGAGGACGAGGACGGTGTCGGCCGGCTGCTCGATCAGGCTCTCGCAGTAGGCGAGGGCCCGGTTGATGTCGGTGCCGCCGCCGAGCTGCACGCCGAAGAGGACGTCGACGGGGTCGTCGAGCTCGTCGGTGAGGTCGACGACCTGGGTGTCGAAGGCGACGAGCCGCGTCTCGACCGACCGGAGCGAGGCGAGCACGGCGCCGAAGACGCTCGAGTAGACGACCGACTCGGCCATCGAGCCGGACTGGTCGATGCAGAGGATGATCTGCCGCTCGACCCGGTGCGCCCGCCGCGCGTACCCGACGAGGCGCTCGGGCACGACGGTGCGCAGGTCGGGCTGGTAGTGGCGCAGGTTCGCCGCGATGGTGCGGTTCCAGTCGATGTCCGAGTGCCGGGGGCGGCGGGTGCGGGCGGCCCGGTTGAGCGCCCCGGTGACGGCCTCGACGGTGCGCTGGCGCAGCCGCTCCTCGAGCTGGTCGGTGACGGTGCGCACGACGGCGCGGGCCGTGGCGCGCGACCGTTCGGGGATGACGCGGCCGAGCCCGACGAGCGTCGACACGAGGTTGATGTCGGGCTGCACGGCCTCCATGAGCTCGGGCTCGAGGAGCAGCTGGGTGAGGCCGAG
>JAEWFB010000159.1 GCA_023389095.1 Actinomycetes bacterium | reverse complement strand
CGTCGCGGACCGCACGCAGCTGCTCGACGGTGAGGAACGGCGACGGCTCGTCGGGCTGGTAGCGCGCGCCGAGCGGATAGTCGCGGCCGGGCGTGCGCGTCATCTCGACGTGGCAGCCGAGGACGTGCCGCACGCGGTGCTGCTCGGCGAAGGCGACGAGCCGGTCGAGGGAGGCGGCCATGGCGCGCGGGTCCTCGACGTACAGCCGGCCCGGGTAGACGGTGTCGCCGGTGTGCAGCAGTCCGGTCGCGCGGTCGTGGAAGGCGACAGACGCCGCGTGGTGGCCGGGGATGGCGAGGACGTCGACGACCCGCCCGCCGAGGTCGAACGGCGCCGACGCGTCGGGCGTAGTGAGGCCGAAGAACGCGTGGACGGACGCGACGTCGTGCGCCACGACCGTCGTGCGCGGCCGATCGGCGAACGCGGCGTCGCCCGCGACGTGGTCGCCGTGGCCGTGGCTGTGTGCGACCACGAGGTCGATGCCGTCGAGCCCCTCGGCCCGGGTCCACGCCTCGACCTGCTCGTCGACGACCGCCCGCAGGCCCTCGCCCGGCACGGCACCGGTGTCGACGAGCAGCGCCCGCTGACGGCCGAGGAGCAGCAGGACGAAGGGCGCCTCGTAGGTGAGGTCCTTGGTCTGGCGCACGAGAACCGTTCCGGCAGCGAGCTGTTCGACCTGGTGGTCGGGGTCGGTGCGGTGCCGGCGGGACCGCGAGCCGTGGATCCAGCGGTGGCTCGTGTCGAGGGGGAGGGGTTCGTGCATGCCGCTGATTCTGGTGGTCGCCGCCGTACCCGGCACCCCGATTTCGGTGGGGTCACCGGGCCCACCCCCGATCGAAAGAACACTCCGTACGCTGACTCGCGATCGTGAGAGCACGTCGTACCGCGCTCCTGGCGATCGAAAGAGCAGTACGTCCGCTCGCTCGCCGCGCGAAGACTGGGGCCGCAGACCCGCGTGCCTGGGGACACGCCCAGGCGCGGGATGGGGGAACCGTTGGTCGCTCGTTCCTCGCTCCCTCCTCCCAAATCCCGAAGAGTCCGCCAACGACAACGGCCCCCATCGCGCAAAGCGCGATGGGGGCCGTTCTCGTTGGCGGAGGATGGGGGATTTGAACCCCCGAGGGTTTTATCCCAACACGATTTCCAATCGTGCGCACTAGGCCACTATGCGAATCCTCCGTGGGGGAGGCTACCGGAGGAGACCGGCGGGGAAGAAATCGGCGGCCGGCGCCGGCGTCCCGGCCGAAAACCGGGCGACCGCTGTCGGTGCCGACCGGCAGACTCGCGCGGTGACCACCCATGCCCCGACCGGCCGCCCGCGGCTGTCCTCGTTCTGGCACGACCTGCCGCGCGAGGGCCGCTGGCTCATCTCCACCGTCCTCGTCCAGTCGATCGGCACCGGCCTCGTCCTGCCGTTCCTCGTCGTGTACCTCCACGAGGTCCGCGGCTTCGCCCTCGAGACCGTCGGCCTGCTGCTCGCCTTCCAGGCCGTCGTCGGCATCGTCGTCGTCACCCCCGCCGGGGCGCTCATCGACCGCATCGGCGCCCGGCTCGTCTACGCCAGCGCCCTCGTCGCGCTCCTCGTCGGCGACGCCTTCCTCGCCTTCGCCACCACCCTGCCGCAGGCCGTCCTCGCGCTGCTCTTCTTCGGCTACGGCTTCGGCGTCGTGTGGCCCGCGTCGAGCTCGCTCATCGGGTCGATCGTGCCGAGCGAGCAGCGTCAGCGGTACTTCGGCATCAACTTCACCCTGCTCAACCTCGGCATCGGCATCGGGGGCATCGTCGGCGGTCGCTTCGTCGACGTCGGGCGCCCCGGCACCTTTGTCACGATCTACCTGCTCGACGCCGTCAGCTACCTGCTGCCGCTCGCGATCCTCCTCGGCCCGCTGCGCCACGCCGGCGGCCCCGCACCCGCCTCGCCCGACCACGGCACCGAGGCCCGCGTCTCCTACCGCGCCCTCCTGCGCGACCCCCGCCTGCGCGCCCTGCTCGGCCTCGGCGCCGTGGCCGCGATCGTCAGCTACCCGCAGCTCAATGTCGGTATGCCCGCGTACGCGCGCGCCGAGGGGCACGTGTCCACCGAGGCCCTCGGGTACGCGTTCGCCGCCAACACCGTCGTCATCGTGCTGCTCCAGCTGTTCGTCCTGCAGCGCATCGAGGGGAAACGCCGCACCCGGGTCACCATCGTCATGGCCGCCACCTGGGCCGTCGCGTGGTCGCTGCTCGGTGCCACCTCGCTCGTGCCCGGCACGGTCGCGGCCACCGTCCTGCTCTGCGCCGTGGCGGGCATCTTCGGCCTCGGCGAGACGATGCTGCAGCCCACGAGCGCCGCGATGGTCAACGACCTCGCGCCCGACCACCTCCGCGGCCGGTACAACGCGCTCAGCTCCCTGATGTTCTCCCTCGCGTTCGCCGGCGGCCCGGTCGTGGCCTCCTTCCTCGTGGGCCGCGGTCTGGGCTGGGTCTACATCGGCTTCCTCGTGGGCGGCTGCGTCCTGCTCGCCGTCATGGCCCTGCGGGTCGAACGGCGCATCCCACCGCACGTCAACGGGGTCCGCGAGGTCGAGCCCCTCGTCGCCGCGACCACCGCGACCGGCACCCCCGTCGACCGGATTTCCGGCTGACCGACGCCCCGGCATACACTGGCGCCCGGCACCCCGCGTGGTGGTACCTCTCCGAACTCCCCCAGGGCAGGAATGCAGCAAGGGTAGGAGAGCTCTTCCAGGTACGCGGGGTGTCCCTTTTCCTCAGCGGCTCCCGACCGCGAGCCCCGGGCCCCCTCCTCCGTCGAGTGAGTACCGCGTCCCACCCGTCACAGACGCGTGGGACGGGAGTGACGGAGTGCTCACTCGATGGGTGAAGGGGGAGGCGCTTTCGTGGCGTCCGGCCGCGTGCCCGACCGCGTGCCCGACCGCGTGCCCGGACGCGTGCCCGGACGCGTGCCCGGACGCGTGCCCCGCCTCCCACTCCGTCGAGTGAGCACTGCGTCCCACGCGTCACACGCGTGCGGCGGTCAGGGCGGGGGAGCCGTGGTGGTGCCGACGCTGAGCGTCACGGGCTGGGTCACGCTGCGGACGCGCCGGCCCTCGAGGCGTCGCCGGACGAGGTCGCCGAGCACCCGGCCCTTCTCGCGGCCCTTCTGGTCCATTGTCGTCAGGCGGTGCGGGAGCCACGGCAGGTCGACGCCGTCGAAGCCGGTGACCGACAAGTCGCCCGGGACACTGAGGCCCAGCTCCTCGGCGGCGATGACGACGCCGGCGGCGATGACATCGGACTGGCACACGACGGCCGTCGGCCGGCTCCGGGCCGGGCGGTCCAGCAGCACGCGCCCCATGGCGATCCCACCCTCGACCGACGAGCCGTCGCCCGTCTGCACTGCTTCGGCGCCGACCCCGAACACGTCGCGGAACCCGATGAGACGCCCGGTCGAGGGGATCGTGACATCGCGCAGTGACACCTCGGCGTCGGGCACGGGCCCGGCGAGGCTGCGGTGGGTCAGCGGCATCGCCACGTGGGCGACGCGTCGGTGCCCGAGCTCGCGGACGTGCCGGGCCACCTCCGCGCCCGCGGCGCGCTCGTCGATGCGCACCTGCGTGACGCGGCGGTCGCCGGGGACGCCGGTGCTGAACATCGGGATGCCGCGCGAGGCCAGGTGCTCGACGGCCGGGTGCTCGCCGGGCCCGCAGAGCGAGAAGACGACGGCATCGAGGGCCAGCCCCGACAGCTGCTGGACGACCGTGTCGAGGTCATCGGTCGGCTGGCCGAGCAGGAGCATGCCGGTGGGGACCGACTCGAGCACCTCGGCGAGGCCGTCCAGCACGGCGATGCCGAAGGGGTCGCGGAAGGCGGTGCGCAGCCGGCCCTCGACGAGCACGCCGACGGCGCCGGCGCGTCCCTGGCGCAGCGAGGAGGCGAGGGGGTTCGGTCCGGTGAAGCCCAGGCCTGCGGCGGCCTCGCGCACCCGGGTGGCGGTGGCCTCGGCAACCGGGCCCTTGCCGCTGAAGACGAGGGACGCGGTCGAGACCGAGACGCCGGCGCGCTCGGCGACATCGCGGAGCGTGGGGCGGGCTTGACCGGCGGGTGTCATGGGAGGCA
>JAEWFB010000134.1 GCA_023389095.1 Actinomycetes bacterium | reverse complement strand
GCGCAGAAGAAGGCGGCGGCGAACGCCAAGGCGCAGGCGAAGGCCACGAAGGCCGCCACGAAGGCCGCCACGAAGGCCGCCACGAAGACTGCCGCGAAGCCCGTCCGGGCGAACCGCTGACCCGGCGCCCCGGCACGTCGCGCGCGACGCGCCTCGCGCACCGTGGGTGCTGTGCGAGAGTGACCTCGTGAGCACAACGACGCGGCGCTCGGCTGCCCTGTGGCTCGTCGGCGCCGCCCTGGTGGGCGGGGTCGCGGCCGTTCTCCACGTCCTGCGATCCGACCTCGGTGGTGCCCACACGAGCCGCGGCCTCGAGGTGTCGGCGTGGGTCGTCACGGCGCTGGGCGCCCTCATGCTCTACCACGCCGTCGTCGTCGCGGCCGCCGCCCAGGACGCGGCCGCGCCGCCGTCCGCCCTCGACGAGGACGCCGTCGACGCGTCGGGAAGCCCGGTCCTCGACCCCTCCCGGCTCGACCCCTCCCGGGTCGACCCCGAGCCTGCCCCCGAACCTGCCCCCCAGCCTGGCCTCGGGGTGCCGGAGAGGGCTGACGTCGAGACGCACGAGGCCTACACCTTCAAGCGCGGCAAGCGCATCGGCGGCTCCTGAGCCCGAGGTCGCGCTCGAGCAGCCCCCGTCGGTGGTCGTGGGCACAATGACGACATGACCGACGGCATGACCGACGGCACGACCGACCGCGCGACCCGGGCGACCCGGGCGACCGGCTGGGTGCTCCACGTCGACCTCGACCAGTTCATCGCGGCCGTCGAGGTGCTGCGTCACCCCGAGCTCGCCGGCCGGCCCGTCATCGTCGGTGGCCGCGGCGATCCCACCGAGCGGGCCGTGGTCTCGACGGCCAGCTACGAGGCACGCGAGTACGGCGTCGGCTCGGGGATGCCGTTGCGGCTCGCGGCGCGCAAGGTGCCGGACGCCGTCATCCTGCCGGTCGACGCCGAGGCCTACACCGAGGCGTCCGGCCGGGTCATGGAGACCCTGCGTTCGCTCGGCGTCGTCGTCGAGGTGCTCGGCTGGGACGAGGCGTTCCTCGGCGTCGACACCGACGACCCCGAGGCCTTCGCCGCCCGCGTCCGGGAGGCGGTGCTCGAGGCCACCGGGCTGCACTGCTCCGTCGGGATCGGCGACAACAAGGTGCGGGCCAAGATCGCCACCGGCTTCGGCAAGCCCCGTGGCGTCTTCCGCCTCACCCGCGACAACTGGTTCGAGGTCATGGGCGAGCGGCCGACCATCGACCTGTGGGGTGTCGGGTCGAAGGTGTCCAAGCGCCTGGCGGCGCACGGCATCGACACGGTGCGCCAGCTCGCCGACGCCGACGAGTCCGTCCTCGTCGGCGAGCTCGGGCCGCGGATGGGGGTCTGGTACCACCAGCTCGGCTGGGGCCTCGGGTCCGCGGTCGTCGACGACACCCCCTGGGTCGCGCGGGGCCACAGCCGCGAGACCACCTACCAGGAGAACCTCACGACTCCCGCGCAGGTGGAGGAGGCGGTGCGCGTCCTCGCCGCGCAGGCCTTCGAGGACACCGTCAAGGAGGGGCGTCCCGTCTTCCGGGTCACCCTCAAGGTGCGGTACGCCCCGTTCTTCACCCAGACGAAGGCGCGCAAGCTGCCGGCCCCCACCACCGATGTGGCCGACGTCGTCGCGGCGGCCGTCGAGCTCGCCGGGCGCCTCGACCCCGACCGCGAGGTGCGCCTGCTCGGCGTCCGGGCCGAGATGGTCATGCCCGAGGAGGGCGACGCGGTCGAGCGCACCCCGATCCGGGGGCGTCTCTGACCGGCAAGGTGGACGTCGGCTGACCGGGGGGTGGCAGGAAGCTGTCAGGATGGTGTCCTACGGTTCTGCCCATGTCTGTTCGCACGAGCACCCCCGGTGACGTCCGCCGTTCCCTGGGCGGGTCACGGATGCTGCTTGCCCTCGGTGCTGGCGTCGTCCTCGTCGTCCTGCTCGCGCTGGCGCGCGACCCGCTCTACACGTGGACGGCCGACCTGGGCGCGTCGTTGCCGGGCCCGGTCGGTGCCGTCGTGGAGGTGGTCGGCGAGCTCGGCATCATCGTGCTGCTCCTGGCGGCCGCGCTGCTCGCCTGGAAGGCGCGGGCCCGCGGGCTCGAGCACGTCGCCGTCGCCGTCGCGGCGGCGATCACGGTCGTCGGCGCCTACGTGCTCAGCGAGGTGGTCAAGTCCATCGTCGGGGAGGAGCGACCCTGCCGCACGCTGCCCGTCCACCCGCTCGCGGCGTGCCCGGGGCTCGGTGACTACTCGTGGCCGAGCAACCACGCGGTCATCGCTGCGTCACTGGCCACCGCCGTCGTCGTCATGGCGCCGACGTGGTGGCGCTTCGCCGCTCCGGTCGCGCTCGCCGTGGCGGTCGCCCGCGTGCTGACCGGCGCGCACTACTGGCACGACGTCGCCACCGGCGTGGCCGTGGGCGTGCTCGTCGTGTGGTTCGCGACGTGGGCCCTCGTGCCATGGCTGCACACCCGCCTCGAGGCGTGGGTCGACGGCTCGGCTCCCGACCTCGTGCGCCGCGTGGTGGGCGCGCCGGCCCGGGACCGCGCTGACGCCTGAGTCTCAGCGCCGCACCGTCGGCGCCGCGGGCGCGGGCGTGTGGAGGAAGTCGACGAGGGGGGCGAGCTCCGGCACCTCGCGGGCCCGCTCGAGGGAGGCTGCGAGGACCCGGTCGTGCGTCGGTGCCGCGTCCCGGTGCAGGCGGCGCCCGCTCGCGGTGAGCTCGGTGTAGATGCCGCGCCGGTCGTCGGCGCACAGGACGCGGGTCAGCAGGCCGCGCTCCTCGAGCCGGTTGACGAGACGGGTCGTGGCCGACGAGGACAGCGCGGCGGCGCGAGCCAGCTGCGACATCCGCAGGTGCCAGCCGT
>JAEWFB010000131.1 GCA_023389095.1 Actinomycetes bacterium | reverse complement strand
TCGGCGACGACACGTGGTACTCGATCCTGCCGGTGCTGCGCCAGGGTGCCAGCGGCGACGCGGTCACGGGCCTGCAGCGCGAGCTCGTCGACGCCGGCTACTCGCTGACGGTCGACGGCTCGTTCGGTCCGGCGACGGACTCGGCCGTCCGGTCCTACCAGTCGAGGGTGGGCCTCGTCGTCGACGGGGTCGTCGGCAACAACACGTGGGGCAGCCTCATCGACTGAGGGCCGAGCGCCTCAGCAGGCGAGGACGAACGACGCGCGGGCGCCCGTGGCCGGAGGGGTCACGGGCGTCAGCGCGCGCTGGTCGGCGCGCTGGTGGTCGATGCGGGTCGTCAGGTCGAGGACGGGCGCCACGGCGGCCCCGGCGGCCTCGGCCGTGAGGTCGAGCAGCTCGCGGTGCGCGGCGCCGATGAGGTGGGTGATGCTCGAGCCGAGCGCGCGGCACACGGCGTCGAGCACCTCCGACGACGGCTCCTTGAGCCCGCGCTCGACCTCGGAGAGGTAGGCCACGGAGATGCCGGCCTCGCCGGCGACCTCGGCGAGGGTGCGGCCCTGGCGCAGCCGCAGGCCGCGGATGAGCCCGCCGTACACGTGCCGGAGCAGGGGCCCGCGTCGGCGGGTGGGGGGCCGGACGGGCTTGGCGGGTCGGCTGGTCATCGCGGTCTCCTGTCGTCGGTGCCGTGGCTGCGACGCCTCCTGCCAGCCTCGCACCCGCGGACGTCGGGACCGAGCGGTTCGCGTACGCCTTCGGCGAAACGGGCCCACCCGACAAAAGATGTTGACGCCGTCCACTCGCGACCTAGGCTGTCGGTGACGGGGCCTACCGTCGGTCCTGTCACCACCTGTCGCACGACCCGACCGCGTCACTGGCTGGAGCCCTCACATGACCCTCGCCGACACCGACCGACCACCCCGACCCTCCGACCGCTCGGGTGCCCCGGCCATCGAGGCCGAACACCTCGTCAAGCGCTTCGACGACATGACCGCCGTCGACGACGTCTCCTTCACGGTGCCGCAGGGCACCGTCCTCGGACTGCTCGGCCCCAACGGCGCCGGCAAGACCACGACCGTCCGCATGATGACCACCCTGACCGCCCCGACGAGCGGCACCGCCCGCGTCGCCGGGCACGACGTGCGCGCCGAGCCCGAGGCCGTCCGCCGCAGCATGGGCCTGACCGGCCAGGCCGCCACCGTCGACGAGATGCTGACGGGCCGGGAGAACCTCCGGCTCATCGGCTCGCTCTACGGCCTCGGCCGGCCCGACGTGCGGCGCCTCTCCGACGAGCTGCTCGAGCGGTTCTCGCTCACCGACGCCGGCAACAAGGTCGTCAAGGAGTACAGCGGCGGCATGCGGCGTCGCCTCGACCTCGCGGTCAGCCTCATCGCCGCACCGCCGGTCCTCTTCCTCGACGAGCCCACCACCGGGCTCGACCCGCGCAGCCGCGTCGAGCTGTGGGAGGTCCTGCGCGGCCTCGTCGCCGACGGCACGACGCTGCTGCTCACCACGCAGTACCTCGAGGAGGCCGACCAGCTCGCCGACCGCATCGTCGTCATCGACCACGGTCGGGTCATCGCCGAGGGCACCCCGCTCGAGCTCAAGGACCAGTCCGGCCAGGCCGCCATCGTGCTGACCGTGTCGCACGCCGACCAGCTCGAGGAGGCGCGCGCCCTGCTCGCCGCGCACGTCAACGAGGTCCACGTCGACACCGCGGCCCGCCAGCTGACCGCACCGGCCGAGGGCCTGTCCGACATGACGCGCGTCGCCGCCGTCTTCGACCGCAGCCAGATCGTCCTCGACGACCTCGGCCTCAAGCGTCCGAGCCTCGACGACGTCTTCCTCAGCCTGACCGGCCACCGCGCCGAGCAGGAGGACGGCGCCGCCGCGGCCGGGGAGGGGGAGTCCCGATGACCCAGTCCACCGCCACCGACACCCGGCGCCGCACCGGCGCCGCCGCGCCCGACTTCCACCCGCCGGGCCTGGCCCGGCAGGTCCAGATGATGGTGTGGCGCAACCTCAAGCACACCCGGCGCCAGCCGGAGATGCTCACCGACGTCACGATCCAGCCGATCATGTTCGTCGTCCTGTTCGCCTTCGTGTTCGGCGGTTCGATCCGGACCGACAGCACCTCCTACCGCGAGTGGCTGCTGCCCGGGATCATGGCCCAGACGATGGCCTTCTCCTCGTTCATCGTCGCCAACGGCCTCAACATGGACCTCGACAAGGGGATCATCGACCGGTTCCGGTCGCTGCCGATCTCGCGCGGCTCGGTCCTCATCGGTCGCAGCGTGTACGGCATCATCCACTCGAGCATCGGCGTCTTCGTCATGTCGATGACCGGGCTCGTCATCGGCTGGCGCATCCGGAACGGCTTCGGACCGGCCGTGCTCGCTTTCGCGCTGCTGCTGCTCTTCGGGTTCTCGATGATCTGGATCGGCATCCTCGTCGGCTCGGCGATGCGGTCGCCCGAGGCCGTCAACGGCCTGATGTTCACGACGATGTTCCCGATCACCTTCCTGGCCAACACGTTCGCGCCAACCGCGGCCATGCCGACCGTGCTGCGGACCATCGCCGAGTGGAACCCGATCAGCGCCCTCGTCCAGGCGATGCGCGAGCTGTGGGGCAACGTCCCGGGCACACCGCCGGGTGCGGCGTGGCCGTTGCAGCACGCCGTGGGCGTGTCGATCGGGTGGTCGCTGCTCATCACGGCCGTCGTCGCGCCGCTCGCGATCCGCGCGTACGTGCGCCGCACCAAGGACTGACACGCGAACGGCGCGGTCCCCGAGTGGGGGCCGCGCCGTTCGCGTCGGTGCCGTGGTGCCGGGGGGTGGGTGCCGGCTACTTCACCGAGCCGCTCATGAGGCCGCCGATGAAGTAGCGGCCGAGCAGGATGTAGACGAGCAGGGTCGGCAGCGACGCGAGGAGCACGCCCGCCATGATCTGCGGGTAGTTCGGGTTCTGGCCACCGGCCAGCTCGTTGAGGGCGTACGTCACCGGGCCGTTGTTGCGGTTGGTGAGGAACAGTGCGAAGAGGAAGTCGTTCCACGCCGAGGTGAACTGCCAGATCATCGTCACGACGAAGCCCGGGATCGAGATCGGCAGGACGACGGAGAAGAACGTGCGGAACAGGCCCGCGCCGTCGACCTTGGCCGCCTCGAGGATCTCGGTCGGCAGCGCCGTCGCGTAGTAGTTGCGGAAGATCAACGTGCAGATCGGGATGCCGAAGATGACGTGGACGGCGATGAGCTTGGCGATGCCGTCGAACCACGCGAAGCCCGGCGTGGACTGCACGTCGATGAGCATGCCCTGCAGCGGGATCATGACCGCCTGGTACGGGATGAACATCCCGAACAGGAACAGCGTGAAGACCGTCGTCGCGCCGGGGAACCGCCACTTGGAGAAGACGAAGCCGTTGACCGAGCCGAGCGCCGAGGACAGGACGGCGACCGACAGCGCGAGGATGACCGAGCGGAACAGGGGCGGCGAGAGCGCCGTCCACGCCGAGGCCCAGCCCTCGCGGGAGAACACCGTCGGCAGCGACCACGCCTGGCTCGCCGTGACGTCACCGCTGCGCTTGAAGCTCGTGACGAGCAGCACGTAGAGCGGCAGCAGGATCATGATGAGGAAGAGCAGCAGCAGGCCGTACCGGACCGTCCGGCCCCACGCGGTCCCCTCGGTGCCGGGCGCCTTGCCGGTGCTGCGACGCATCGGGATGGGCTCGCCGACCGCGCCGCCGGCACCGCCGGCGGCAGCCGGCGCGACCTCGTTCGTCGTGGCGGTCATCCGCGCGTCTCCTTCTCCGTCTTGTTCGTGTAGATGAGGTACGGCACGACGACGACGGCGACGAGGACCAGCAGGATCGTGGCGTTGACCGCGGCGGCGGTCGGGTTGTTCTGCTGGAACATCTGGGTCCACATCATCGTCGCGGGCACCGAGGCCTTGTACGAGTTCTGGCCGGCGATCGCGTAGATGAGGTCGAACATCTTCATCGACATGTGGCCGATGATGATGAGCGCCGACAGGGCGATCGGGGACAGCTGCGGGAAGAGGACGTGCCGGTACAGCTTCCACTCGCTGGCGCCGTCGATGCGCGCGGCCTCGCGCTGGTCCTCGCTGATGCCGCGGAAGCCGGCGAGGAACAGGGCCATGACGTAGCCGGACAGCTGCCAGATGGCCGGGATCGCCATGGCCGCCATCGAGAACGCGCTCGGTGACTGCCACCACGCGCTCTGGAAGCGTTCGAGCCCGACCATCGCCAGCAGCTGGTTGAGGCCGACGGCCTGGTCGCCCTTGCCGGGCGAGAGCAGCCAGCGCCACACGATGCCGGCCGCGATGAAGGAGATCGCCATCGGCAGCAGGTACACCGAGCGGAAGATGCCCTCGGCGCGCACGCCCTTCTCGAGGAGGACGGCCCACAGGAGGCCGAAGAGCATCGTGCCGGCGACGAAGGCGACGGTGAGGACGAGCAGGTTGAACAGGGCGTGCTGGTAGTCGTCGCTGCCGAGCAGGTTCGAGTAGTTCTGGAGGCCGCCCGGGTTGGTGACGCGCTTGGAGGCCTTGGTCACGGTGCGGGCGAGCGACGTCGCGACGTTGCGGCCGATGAGCCAGTAGACGAAGACCCCGACGAGGATGATCGACGGCAGCACGAGGAGGAACCCCGGCAGCCAGTCCTTGGTCTTGCGCATGGATGGTCCTTGCTGGGAACGGTGGGGCGCTGGAGGTGGCCGACCGGCCGGCGCGGACCCCGGGTGGACCAGGGGACCGCGCCGGCCGACGGCGGCAGTGGACGGTGGGCCGCAGCCGCGTCAGCTGACGTACTTCTTCGCGGCGGCCGCGAGGTCGCTCACGAGGGTCGCGTCGTCCTTGCTCGAGTAGAACTTGCTGATCGCGGTGCTGATGTCCGCGTTCCACGCGAGCGACACGGCGGCGCCGTGCGCGATCGAGGACACGATGGTGTTGGACTTGAACGCGTCCATCGCGGCCTGCTGGTAGGGCGGGAAGTCGGTCTTCGGCACGTCGGTGCGCGCCGGGATCGAGCCCTTGGCCAGGTTGAAGGCCTTCTGGCCCTCGGCCGAGCCGATGAGCATGAGCCAGTCCTTCGTGCCACCGGGGTTCTTCGCGCCCTTGGGGAGCGTGAAGGAGTCGGCGAGGAAGTCGAAGACGCCGTCGGTGCCCGGGGTCGGGAACCACGTCCAGTCCTGGTCCTGCTTCTTGCCCTTGTCCGCGAACTCGGCCACGGCCCAGTCGCCCATGACGTTGTAGGCGGCCTTGCCGTCGATGACCATGTCGGTCGCGACCGGCCAGTCGTCACCGTCGGAGGCCGTGTTGGCGTACGACAGCAGCTTCTTGTAGTCGGCGGCGGCGGTCTTGACCTCCGGGGAGTCCCACGCGGTCTTGCCGTCGAACAGGCCGCTGTACTTGTCGGCGCCGAGGTCGGCGATGAGGACGTTCTCGAACAGTTGGACCTGGGTCCACGTGCCCGAGACGGCCAGCGGCGTCGAGACGCCGGAGGCCTTGATCTTGTCCATGTCGGCGATCCAGGACTTGATGTCCTTCGGGGGCTGGTTGACGCCGGCCTTCTTCAGCACGGCGACGTTGGCCCACACGACGTTGGCGCGGTGGATGTTCGAGGGCACCGAGTAGATGTTGCCGTCGACGGTGAGCCGCTCGATGAGGTTCTTCGGGAAGACCGACTGGCCACCGAGCGCCTGGATGACGTCGTTGACGGGCTCGATCTGGGACGCGTCGATGTAGTCGGCGAGCTCGGCGCCGGCGTGACCCTGGAACGAGTCCGGCGGCTGGTTGTTCTGCAGGTCGGACGCGAGCTTGGCCTTCGCGTTCGACCCGGCGCCACCGGCCACGGCGAGGTTGACGAAGTTGTCGTTCGGGTACTTCTCCTTGAAGAGAGCCACGAGCGCGTCGAGGCCCTTCTTCTCCGAGCCGGCCGCCCACCACGTGAACACGCCGACGTCACCGCCGGCACCGCCGGCCTTGGTCGCGAGCGAGGTGCTCGGGGCGCCACCGGACCCGCCGGTGTCGTTCGTCGAGCCCGACCCGCAGGCGGCGAGCGCGACGGCCACGACCCCCGCCATCGCCACGGCTGCAACAGCCCTGTTGCGCATTGATCCTCCTTGTTGGTTCCGATGTCCCGACCGGTTGGTGGCTGAGACGCTCGGTGACGTGCCGGTGCCCCCTCCGGGTCCGGCCGTGTGTCGGTGCCGCGGTCAGGCGGCTGGGGTGCCGTCCGGTGGCATGCACCGGATGACGGTGACGTCTCCCTCGATGCGGACGGAGCCCGCGCCGTGGGGGACGAGGAGGACATCTCCCCTGGTGATGTCCATCGGTGCGCCGTCGGTGCCGTCGGCGCCGGTCACGAGGGTCCCGTGACCGTCGACGACGACCGTGACGGCGAACGCCGCCTCGACGGTGACCGGCTCGGGGCCGGTCGGCCGGACGACCTGCGCCCGGAAGAAGGTGTCGGCCTGCTGGGGCAGGGCCCCGCCCGCGCCGACGACGTCCGACCAGCGACGCCGTAGGTCCGCCAGGGCCCCCCGGGTCAGCGGACCGCGGTCGACGCTCTGCAGTGCGAGGCCGCGCTCGAGGCCGAGGAAGGCGTGCGCCTCCTCGAGGCCGAAGCGCTCGTGCTCGAGCATGACGGACAGGTCGGTCGGCTCCTGCAGCTCGAGGACGAGGACGCCCTCGCCGATGACGTGCGGCTGGCCCGCGGGCACGAGGATCGCGTCGCCGCGGCTCACCTCGACCGGGTTGAGCGCCGCGAGCAGCTGCTCGTCCTGGGCCTCGACGAGGTCGGCGAGGTGCTCGGGGGAGACCTCGTCGCGGAACCCGAGCCAGACGCGGGCCCCGGGCTCGGCGTCGAGGACGATCCACGCCTCGGTCTTGCCGTTGTCGCAGTGCAGGTGCGCCTTGGCGAAGGCGCGGTCCGGGTGCGAGTGGACGGGCAGTCGCTCGCCGCTGTCGAGGAGCTTGGTCAGCAGGCCCGGCACGACTCCGTACGCGGCGACGTGCGCCTCGCCGAGCCACTCGGCCGGGTCGGCCTCGAGCAGGGAGGGCAGGTCGGCGCCGTCGTCGAGGTGGGTGACGCCGCCCCCGCCCTCGGCGAAGAGGCGGGTCGTCGAGGCGAGCCAGTCCTCGGGGCGGTGGCCGTCGAAGCCGTCGGGGACGGGCAGGCCCCGGAAGGCGAGGATGCGCTCGCCGCCGCGGTAGAAGCGGTGCGGCGTGTTGACGGGCAGGTGCCTCGGGACGAGGTGCTGGGTCGTGGTCATCGGTGGTTTCCTCGAGTGCCGTCGCGGCGGACGCCGGACGCGCGGACGATGAGACGCGTCGGCATGACGACGGTCTGCGGTGGGGACTCGTCGCCGAGGAGGCGCGAGAACAGCTGCTGGGCCGCCTTCTGCCCCATGGCGGCCGGGTCCTGGTGGACGACGGTCACGGGTGGGTCGATGAGCTCGGCGAGCTCGAAGTCGTCGTAGCCGACGAGCGACAGGTTCGCGTGGAGGTCGCGGATCGCGAAGAGCGCCGCGAGGGTGATCCGGTTGTTGCCGGTGATGACGGCGGTGATCGGCTCGGGGCCGGCGCTCCAGCGGGTCAGGACGTCGCGGACCGACACGACCGAGTGCGGTCCCATGACGGCCCGGGCCGAGCCGGGCAGGCCGAGCGCCTCGTGGGTCGCGACGAAGGACTCGCGGCGCTGGCGGGCGGTCCAGAACCCGGGGTCGTCGCCGAGGAACGCGATGTGCCGGTGGCCGTGGGCGACGAGGTGCTCGATGGCGCTGCGGACCCCGCCCTGGTTGTCGCTGAGGACCGTGTCGCGGGGCGTGCCGCGCACCGGGCGGTCCATGTAGACGATCGGGGTGCCGCTCGCGTCGATCTCCGGGTCGGCCGAGGCGGCCTCGCTCGCAGGTACGACGACGATGCCGTCGACGCGTCGGGCGATGAGGGCCTCGAGGGCGGCGCGCTCGCGGCTCGGGGAGCCCTCGGCCGAGGCGGTGATGAGCTGGTGCTGGCGGATGCGGGCCTCGCGCTCGACCGCCGCCCCGACGAGCGAGTAGAAGGGGTTGGCGAGGTCCTCGACGACGAGCCCGATGGTGAAGGTGCGGCCCTGGCGGATGAGTCGGGCGCCGTCGTGGCGGCGGAAGCCGAGCCGCTCGATGACGGCCCGGACCCGCTCGGCGGTGTCGGGCCGGACCCCCGGCTCGTGGTTGACGACGCGCGACACCGTCTTGACCGAGACATGCGCCTCGGCGGCCACGTCCGCCATGGTGGGACGTGTGCCTGTCCGGTGGTCAGACAACGCTGTCATGCGGGACATATGAGCAGATCGGGGCAAACCTCGGCAACGACACGCGGGTGCCGGATCGCCGGTCGGCCAGTTCCTGTCCGATTGGCTGTCCAGATCGGACAAGAACCATGTGCACCGTTGACGACACTCGTCCCCCGGGGAAAGCCTCGCGGAGTCTTGCACCGCTCAGCTCAAGGACGAGCACGGAGGAACCGATGGGTTTGACACCAGGGATCCAGAGAGGCGCCGTCGCCATGGCGCTGCTGGTCACCTCGACGATGGGGGCGGTCGCCGGACCGCCCAGCGCGGCGGCCGCGGCCGCCGACGACACCGGCAGCTTCTCGACCTCGTTCGAGAGCGGCGACCCCCAGCCGGCGTTCTCGACGGTGGAGAACGGGCCCGACGGGCCGCGGCAGAAGAACGTCACCGGCACGGTGAGCGTCGACGGCAGCCTGCTCGGGCAGGTCACCGCCGTCACGGCGAGCGCCGAGAACTCGCCCGGTGAGGTCGCGGCGAACCTCGCCGACGCCAACCCGGACACCAAGTGGCTCGCCTTCGCCTCGAGCGGCTGGGTCCGCTACCAGCTCGCCTCGCCGGCCAAGGTCGTGCGGTACTCGCTGACCTCGGCCAACGACTCTCCCGAACGCGACCCGAAGAGCTTCACCCTCCAGGGCTCGGCCGACGGCACGACGTGGACCGACCTCGACACACGCAGCAACATCGACTTCTCCGGCCGCTTCGCCAAGCAGGACTTCACGGTCGCGACGCCGGGCAGCTACGCGTTCTACCGGCTCAACGTCACGGCCGTGCACTCGGGCAGCATCGTGCAGCTCGCCGACTGGGACATCTCCGACGGCTCGACGGGCACCGGACCGGCCACCCCGATGGTGACCAAGGTCGGCTCTGGCCCGATCTCCGGCTTCAACATCAAGCCGCTCGTCGGCTGGACCGGCGTCAAGGCTCTGCGCTACTCCGGCGGTCACACCGCCGACGGCCGCGGCTACGCCTGGAACAAGCTGTTCGACGTCAACCTCCCGGTCAACCCGGCAACCCGCTTGTCCTACAAGGTCTTCCCCGACATGGTCGCGGGCGACCTGACCTACCCGTCGACGTACAGCGCGCTCGACCTGCACTTCACCGACGGCACCTACCTGTCCGACCTCGAGGCCAAGGACGCCAACGGTGTCGCCGCGAGCCCGAACGGCCAGGGCAAGGGCAAGATCCTCTACGCCAACCAGTGGAACGCGGTCTCCGTCGACGTCGGCACCTACGCCGCGGGCAAGACGATCGACCGCATCCTCGTCGGCTACGACAACGACACGGCGAAGAAGGACACCCGATTCGGTGGCTGGATCGACGACCTCGACGTCGCCGCGCACCCGGCCGCCGTGAACGCGGCAGACCTGACGAACTTCGTCGACACGCGTCGGGGCACCAACGCCTCGGGCAGCTTCTCGCGCGGCAACAACCTGCCGATCAGCGCGCTGCCCAACGGCTTCACGTTCTTCACGCCGGTGACGAACGCCAACTCGCAGTCGTGGCAGTACTACTACCAGTCGGCCAACAACGCCGCGAACGTCCCGGTGATGCAGGGCTTCGCGATCTCGCACGAGCCGAGCCCGTGGATGGGTGACCGCAACCAGCTCTCGGTCATGCCCTCGACCGCGACCGGCATCCCGACCGGCAGCGCCACCGGCCGTGCCCTGACCTTCGACCACAAGACCGAGGTGGCGCGGCCCGACTACTACAAGGCCGTGCTCCAGGGCGGCCTCGTGTCGGAGATGACGCCGGCCGACCACGGCGGTGTCTACCGGTTCACCTTCCCGTCCGGCACGACCAAGGGCAGCCTCGTCCTCGACACCATCGACGACAACGGCGCCTTCACGGTCGACGCCGCGGCCGGCACCGTGACCGGCTGGGTCGACAACGGCAGCGGCCTGTCCGCCGGCCGGAGCCGGATGTTCGTCTACGGCACCTTCGACCGGCCCGCCACGGCGGCCGGCACCGCCCCGAACGGGCACGCCGGCACCCGGTACGCCTCGTTCGACACGAGCACCGACAAGACCGTCGAGCTCAAGCTCGCCACGTCGTTCATCTCGCTCGACCAGGCCAAGCGCAACCACGCGCTCGAGCTGGCCGCGCGCGACTTCGACGCCGTCCACGCCGCCGCCAACACGGCCTGGAACGACCGCCTCGGCGTCGTCGGCGTCAAGACCAACGCCGACACCAACGCCGACACGCAGCGCACGACGCTGTACTCGAACCTCTACCGGCTCAACCTCTACCCGAACAGCCAGTTCGAGAACACCGGCACGGCAGCGGCCCCGCACTACCAGTACGCGAGCCCCGTTGCGGCCAAGTCGGGTTCGGCCACCGCGACGACGACGAACGCCGCGGTCAAGGACGGCAAGATCTACGTCAACAACGGCTTCTGGGACACCTACCGGACCGTGTGGCCGGCCTACAGCCTCCTCTACCCCGAGGTGGCGGCCGAGATCGCCGACGGCTTCGTCCAGCAGTACCGCGACGGCGGCTGGATCGCCCGGTGGAGCTCGCCGGGCTACGCCGACCTCATGACCGGCACCAGCTCGGACGTCGCCTTCGCCGACGCGTACGTCAAAGGCGTCAAGCTCCCCGACCCGCTCGGCACCTACGACGCCGCGCTGAAGAACGCGACGGTCCTGCCGACCTCGAGCGCCGTGGGCCGCAAGGGCCTCGACACCTCGATCTTCCTCGGCTACACGAGCACGAGCACCGGTGAGTCGGTGTCGTGGGGTCTCGAGGGCCTCATCAACGACTTCGGCATCGGCAACATGGCCGCGAAGCTCGCCAAGGACCCGGCCACGCCGGCGAACCGGCGCGCGCAGCTGCAGGAGGAGTCGCAGTACTTCCTCGAGCGGGCCACGCACTACGTCAACGCCTTCAACCCGAAGGTCGGGTTCTTCCAGGGACGCAAGCCCGACGGCAGCTTCCCGGCGACCTTCGACCCCGAGGCGTGGGGCGGTGACTACACCGAGACGAACGGCTGGAACTTCGCCTTCCACGCACCGCAGGACGGCACGGGCCTGGCCAACCTCTACGGCGGCCGCGACGCCCTCGCGAAGAAGCTCGACACGTTCTTCGCGACGCCCGAGACGGCGACCAAGCCCGGCGGCTACGGCGGCACGATCCACGAGATGCTCGAGGCGCGTGACGTCCGGATGGGCCAGCTCGGCCAGTCCAACCAGGTCTCGCACCACATCGCGTACATGTACGACTGGACCGGCCAGCAGTACAAGACGGCCGACAAGGTCCGCGAGATCCTGCGCCGCCTCTACGTCGGCACCGACACCGGGCAGGGCTACCCCGGCGACGAGGACAACGGCGAGATGTCGGCCTGGTACGTCCTCTCCTCGCTCGGCATCTACCCGCTGCAGGTCGGCTCGTCGCAGTGGGCCGTGGGCTCGCCGAAGTTCCAGCAGGTCACGGTGCACCGCACGCAGGGCGACCTCGTCGTCAACGCCCCCGGCAACTCGGAGAGCAACCTCTACGTCCAGGGCCTGACGGTCAACGGGCAGAAGCAGAAGTCGGTCTCGATCGACCAGTCGCTGATCGCCGGCGCCTCGACGATCGACTTCGCGATGGGTTCGACGCCGTCCGACTTCGGCGCCCGTGCCCAGGACGCCCCGCCGTCGCTGACGACGGGCACCGAGGCCCCGAAGCCGCTGCGCGACATGACCGGTCCCGGTCGTGGCACCGCCTCGGCCACCGGTCTCGCGTCGGGCGCCGACGCCGCCGCGCTCTTCGACGACACGTCGCGCACCTCGGCCGCGTTCGCCACGGCGACGCCGACCGTGACGTTCGACCTGTCGGGCGTCGGCCAGCGGGCCACGTGGTACACGATCACCTCCGGCGCGGCCGCGGGCGACCCGTCCGCGTGGCGCGTCGAGGGCTCCAAGGACGGCGGCAAGACGTGGCGCACGCTCGACACGCGCACCGACCAGTCCTTCCCGTGGCGGGTGCAGACGCGTCCGTTCACGATGGCCGACAACGGCACGTACACCTCCTACCGGCTCGTCGTCACGGCGACGAAGGGGGCAGCCGCGCCGAACCTGTCGGAGGTCGAGTTCCTCACCGACGGCTCGAAGGCGGAGAACACCGGCATCAAGGTGACCGCCGGCCCCGCGTTCGAGACGTCCGAGGGCACCGCCTGGACCGGCACCGTCGGCACCTTCTCCGGTGGCGTCGGCCAGGGCCAGGACCCGTCGGCCACGGCGAAGGCGACCATCGCCTGGGGTGACGGCTCGAGCTCGGAAGGCACCATCGCGGCCGGTGACCTCGGGTCGTTCACGATCCGCGGCAGCCACACGTGGGCCAAGCCCGGCTACTACCAGCCGAAGGTCACGGTGACGACGGCCAACGACAGCGGCTCCGCCCTCGGCGGCGCCACCGTCCACACGGCGACGGTGCCGTCGTACGCAGCCGGGTTCGACTCGGTGTGCTTCGGCAACGTCGGTGACTCCGTCCCGTGCGACGGCGACCGGGCGGGCCTGTCCCGAGAGGCGCTCGCGGCAGCGGGCGGCGTCCCGGGCAAGCTGCTCACCGTCCCGGGCACCGACCTGCGCTACTCGATGCCGGGCATCCCGGTCGGGCAGAAGGACAACGCCACGGGCGCGGGCCAGACGCTCAAGGTGTCGCTGGCCCCGGGTGCGACGAAGCTGTCGTTCATCGGCACGGCGACGCAGACGGCCCAGGACGTCACGGCGACGGTCCACTTCACCGACGGCACGACGACGCCCTACCGGGTGCAGTACGGCGACTGGTGCGGCTCGGCGCAGTACGGCAACGTCGTCGCGATCGAGATGGCCTACCGCCTCAACGGCACGAGCACCGACAGCTGCCACGCCAAGCTGTTCGCGACGACGCCGCTGAGCATCCCCTCGGGCAAGACGGTCGACTCG
>JAEWFB010000053.1 GCA_023389095.1 Actinomycetes bacterium | reverse complement strand
GCCGTGAGCTGACGGTGCCGGCGGCGTAGGCCGCGAAGATGAGCGAGCCGACCGTCGCGGGCAGCGCGAACTCCGGCCCCTCGAGGCGGAAGGCGAGGTAGTTGTAGACCGCGACGAAACCGCCCATGAGCAGGGCGCCCTGGGCGTAGAGGGTGAGCAGCCACGGGTCGCCGACGCTCGTCCGGACGCCGGCGAGCACGTCGTGCAGGGTGGCCCGGCCGGACGGGGCCCAGCCGCGGGCGCGGGGCATGAGGCGCAGGAAGACGGCCGACGCCACGGCGCACAGGGCGGCGACGGCGAGCAGCGCGCCACGCCAGCCGATGACGCCCGCGAGCGGCCCGGCGACGAGGCGCCCGGTCATGCCGCCCACGGTCGTGCCGGAGATGTAGGCGGCCGCCGCGGCCGCGGTGTGCGACGCGTGGACCTCGTCGTGAAGGTAGGTGACGGCGAGCGCGGGCAGGCCGCCGAGGGCCATCCCCTCGACGAGGCGCAGCCCGAGGAGCATCGGCAGGTTCGGGGCGAGGGCCACGGCGACCCCGAGCACCGTCGAGGCGATGATCGCGACCTGCATGGCCCGCAGCCGACCGACCCGGTCGGCGACCCACGACCACGGCAGCACGGCGATCGCGACGCCGAGCGTGGCGACCGACACCGACAGCGCGGCCTCGGCGGCGTCGACCTCGAGGCCGCGGGCGAGCGTCGGCAGCAGGCCCTGCGGCGAGTAGAGCTGGGCGAAGGTGGCGATGCCCGCGGCGCCGAGCCCGACGAGGATGCGCCGGTACTCGCGGCTGGCGGGGAGGTGGCCCTCCCAGCGGGTCCTGGCGCGGGTCGTCGTCATGGCTTCCTCATGGCCCCGACGCTAGGAGCCGCCGGCCCAGAGCACCAATGCATGTCACGTCGTCTACCCATACGCTGAGGGCATGAGTGTGGACCGACGGGCCGTCGCCGCCCTGCTGCCCGTCCTCGTCACCGTCGCCGAGGTCGGTCAGGTGACGACCGCCGCGGCGGTGCTCGGGCTGCCGCAGCCGACCGTCAGCCGCGCGCTCGCCCGCCTCGGCACCCTGCTCGGCACGCCCGTCGTCGAGCGTCACGGCCGCGGCATCGCCCTCACCGCTGCCGGGCGCGCGCTGCTCCCGCACGCCCGCGACGCCGTCACCGCCCTCGACCGCGGGGTCGACGTCGTCACCCGCTCGACGCTCGTCGGGCACGGCACCGTGGCCCTGACCTTCCAGACGCTGCTCGGTGAGGCCGTCGTGCCCGCGCTGATCCGGCGCTTCCGCGACCAGTGGCCGGGCGTCGGCTTCGACCTGTCCCAGGGCGCCCGCGCCAAGTGCCTCGACGAGCTCGACGCCGGACGCGCCACGGTCGCGCTCGTCGCCTCCCCTCCGGAGCAGTCGGGCGTGTCGACGACCGTGCTCTACGACGAACCCCTCGTCGTCGCCGTGCACCGCGCGCACCCGGCGGCGTCCGCGGCGTCGGTGACCGTCGACGCGCTGGCCGACGACGACGTCATCGTGCTCAAGACGGGGTTCGGCCTGCGCGGCCGGGTCGAGGAGATCTGGGCCGACGCCGGGGCCGACCTGCGCGTCGGGTTCGAGGCCGAGGACGTGCACACGGCCCGGGGCCTGGTGGCGGCGGGCCTCGGCGTCGCCGTGCTGCCGGCCTTCGCGCCCGAGGGCGACGTCGTGCCGGTCGCCCTCGACCACCCGCGGGCCGACCGGACGATCGGGGCCATGGTGCGCAACCCCGCGCACGACCCGACGGTCACCGCGTTCGAGGAGTTCGTCGCCCGGTCCGGGCGGTCGGTCGCGCTCGCGGCCCTCAACCGGAGAAGCTGATCACCAACGCCACGAGTCCGCCGACGAGCACGGCAGCCGCGGCGATGCCGGCCACGGCCCACGCGACCCGCGGGTCACGTCGGTCGATGACGGGGGCCAGCGGTTCTGGGGCCGCCTCGGCCGTCTCGCGACCCAGGGCATCTGCGAGCGTCTCGTCCGGACTCATGGGCCGCGAGCCTAGCCCGGTCCGGCGCGAGGACGAAAGACCTACACCGCAGTCGATTCCGCGTCGCCGATCGTCCGCACGGCCGATCCGTGCTCGTCGTCGACGAACCGTGCCGCCCGGACCGGGTCGCCGTCGAGGTGGATGGCGTCACACAGCGCGGCGATCTCCTCCGAGGCTCCCGCGGCACCGACGTAGACGGTTGTGGACTCGGCCAGCCGGCGCAGCGCGGGGGCGTGGGCGGCGAACGCCGTCGGGCGCAGCGCCCCCACGACGACGGCGTCGGGCAGCACCGTCCGGCAGGCGAGCGACAGCTCGGCAGTCGGGGTGTTGGCGCCGAGGTAGCAGACCTGCCAGCCGAGGCGCGAGAGCGTCAGCGCTGCGGCCATGAGCCCGAACTCGTGGTGCTCCCCGGGCAGGCACGCCAGCACGGCGAGGGGGCGCTGGGCCGTGACCTCGTCGGCGGCGTCCTGCATGAGCAGCGACAGCCGCGACCGCAGCACGTTGCTCGCGAAGTGCTCCTGGGCGACCCCGATGCGGCCGCTCTCCCACCGGTCGCCGACGGCGCGCAGGTAGGGCAGCACCACGTCGGTCAGCGCGTTCTCCACGTCGAGCTCGGCGAAGACGTCTCCGAGGATGCGGTGGCCGCCGGCCTCGTCGAAGGCCTCGAGGGTGTGTTCCAGCTGCTCGACCCGGGTCGCGGGGAGCGGGCGGTCTGCGGGCATGAGGTGGGGCCCCTTCCGGGGGTGGTGGCGCGGGCGTCGGGTCAACGTACCCAGCCGGAAGCGGGTCAGACGGGTTGCGCCCGACCGCTCGGCGACCGTGACCGAAACGTGTCTGGTTGTGCCACAAGGGGTCCGCCAGGCTCTCAGGCGGTCAGCCTGGCCCAGGTGCGGGTGCCGACGACGCCGTCCGCGGTCAGGCCGTGCGTGGACTGGTAGGCCTGTGTCTTGGTCGCGGTCATCGACCCGAAGACGCCGTCGGCCGTCAGGCGGTAGCCGCGGTGGGTCAGCAGCGTCTGGGCGGCGACGACGGCCTGCCCCCTCGAGCCCCGCTCGACGGTGACGACGAGGGCCGTCCACGTCTTCGGGCCGACGACGCCGTCGGCGACGAGCCTGCGTGCGGACTGGAACGCCTTGACCGTGCCCTCCGTGCCGGCGCCGAAGACGCCGTCGACGGTGAGCGAGTAGCCGCGCTGGCGCAGCAGGTGCTGGACCGCGGTGGTGCGGAAGCCGTTGGCCCCGCGCTCGACCGTCGTCCACGCCACGGGAGCGGGGGTGGGGGTGCTGCCGCCACCGATCTTCTTGACCAGCTGGGCGATCCGCGGGTCGCCGGGGCGCACGTTGATCTCGAAGTGCATCTCGTCCGTGCGGCCCGAGTAGTCGCCGCCCCACCGGACGACGCCGTTGCACGAGGCGACGATGGCGTGGATCCTCGTGCGCTGCGCGGCCGAGAAGGTGCCCGACCTCCCGAGCGGGTGGCGCGGGGCGTTGCAGTCGATGGCGGTGCCGCTGGAGTGGTTGGACAGGGTCGTGCTGCCGGAGATCGGGCGGTAGCTGTGGCCCCAGCACCAGCCCCTGACGAGCGCCTCGACCTCGCGGTCGAACCGGCCCGCGACGTAGCCGAGGATCGTGTGGACCT
>JAEWFB010000670.1 GCA_023389095.1 Actinomycetes bacterium | reverse complement strand
CTCATCGACCCGCAGCACAAGAAGGTCATCACCGCCGAGGTCGCCAACCGCGAGGGGCGCACCGTCGTCTTCTGCCGCACCAAGCTCGGCGCCGACCGCATCGCGCTCCAGCTGCGCGAGCAGGGCGTCATGGCCGCGGCGCTGCACGGTGGCCTCAACCAGGGCCAGCGCAACCGCGTCCTCGGCGCCTTCCGCGACGGCAACCTCCCGGTGCTCGTCGCGACCGACGTCGCGGCCCGCGGCATCCACGTCGACGACGTGTCGGTCGTCCTGCAGGTCGACCCGCCGGCAGACCACAAGGACTACCTGCACCGTTCGGGCCGCACGGCGCGCGCCGGTGACAAGGGCACCGTCGTGACCCTTGCCCTGCCGCACCAGCGGCGCACGATGGAGCGCCAGCTCAAGGACGCCGGGCTCGACATCGCGCCGGTCCGGGCCACGCCCGGCGACGCGATCATCGCGGCCACCGGCGCCACGACGCCGAGCGGCGTCGCGATCGCCGAGGAGGACTTCCAGCGCCTCATCGCCGGTCCGAAGCAGCACCGACGCGGACCGGCCGGCCCGCGTGGTCCGCGCCAGGGCTCGCGGGGCGGGTTCCGCCCGCACCACGGCGGTCACCGCGGCCGTGACGACCGCGACGGCCGCGACCAGCGTCGTGGCCGTGACGAGGGCTTCGTGTCCCGCTGGGGCGACGACGAGCGTCCGAACCGCCGCGGCGCGCGCTTCTGAGCGACCGCAGAACCGACCGGCCGGTGTGGAAGGCTGGGCCCGTGAGCCCGCGCTTCCACACCGGCCGTCTGCTCGTGGCCACGCCCTCGGTCGGCGGTGACGTCTTCCACCGCTCGGTCGTGCTCATGCTCCACCACGACGAGGGCGGTGCCCAGGGCGTCGTGCTCAACAAGCCGCTGACGGCCGGCGTCGACTCCGTGCTGCCCGGCTGGGAGCGCGTCGTCACGGCGCCGCACGTCATCTTCCAGGGCGGGCCGGTGTCGACGTCGTCGGCCCTCGGCCTGGTGACGGTGCCCGGCGACGTGCCCGAGCCGCTCGGCGTCAAGCGCCTCTTCGGCTCGATCGGCCTCGTCGACCTCGACGTGCCGACGCCTGTCGTGGCGGCCGAGCTGGCCGGGATGCGGATCTTCGCCGGCTACTCCGGCTGGGACGCCGGGCAGCTCGAGGGGGAGGTGCTCCGCGGCGACTGGTACGTCGTCGACGCCGAGGTGCGCGACGCCTTCACCGCCGACCCCGACGACCTCTGGCGTTCCGTGCTGCGGCGCCAGCGCGACAGCCTCGCCTACGTCGCGAGCTTCCCCGACGACCCGACGATGAACTGACGGGCAGGCCCATGCACCCCGACACCGCGAGCCCGACCCGGCCCCGACGCGTCGCCTTCGTCGACAGCGGCCTGGGCCTCGTCGCGTACGCCGACGCGCTGCTGACCCTGCGCCCCGACCTCGGCCTCGTGCTCGCGATGGACCCCGACAACATGCCGTACGGGCCCCGCCACCCCGACGACGTGCGCAGGCTCGTGCTCGACCTCGCCCGCGCTGCGCTCGAGCACGAGCCCGACGCCGTCGTCGTCGCGTGCAACACGGCCTCGGTGCACGGCCTCGACGCCGTGCGGGCCGAGCTCGAGCCCGACGTGCCGGTCATCGGCACCGTCCCGGCGATCCGCCCGGCGGCGGCCGCGGGTGGGCCCGTGGCCGTGTGGGCGACCGCGGCGACGACGGGCAGCGACTACCTGCGCGGCCTCGTCGACGCGTTCGCCGCCGACGTCGAGACCCACGCGGTGGCCGCGCTCGGGCTCGCCGAGGCCATCGAGTCCGGTGACCTCGACGCCGTGCAGGCGGCGGTCGACCTCGCCGCCGAGCACACCCCGGCCGGCGTCCGCTCGCTCGTGCTGGGCTGCACGCACTACGGCCTCGTCGCCGACCGCATCACCGCCGCGGTGCCGCCCGGGGTCACGATCTTCGACTCCCCGGTGGCCGTGGCCCGCCAGACCCTGCGGCGCCTCGGCCTCGAGCCTGACCCGACCGTGCCCCGAGCGGGTGTCGAGGGCGTGCTCCTGTCCGGTCGGCCGGGAGCGCTGCCCGGCGTGCTCGCCACCTACCCGGCGGGCGCACGGCTGCTCGAGGCGGCGGCAACGCGTCCTACACTCGCGACATGAGCACGATGCCTCCCGACCCCTTCGAGAACGAGCCGCAGCCCCTGCGCAGCACGAGCACGGCGACGATCGAGCGCGAGGAGGTCCGCGAGGAGCTCCAGGAGCCGGGCGACCACGAACGCTTCTCGCACTACGTGCGCAAGGAGAAGATCCTCGAGAGCGCCCTCACCGGCGAGCCGGTCGTCGCCCTCTGCGGCAAGATCTGGGTGCCCGGCCGCGACCCGCAGAAGTTCCCGGTGTGCCCCGTGTGCAAGGAGATCTACGAGGGCCTGCGCGACCCCCAGGACGGCGGCGACGGCGGCAACGGCGGCAACGGCTCGGGCGAGGGCTGAGCCGCCGAGGCGCCGCGGCGCCGCAGCGTCAGGGGTCCGGGTCCGGCTGGGCGCTGTCCATCTGCTGCTTGATCAGGTCGACGACCGTCGAGTCGGCGAGGGTCGTGACGTCGCCGAGCCGGCGGTGGTCGGCGACGTCGAGCAGCAGGCGCCGCATGATCTTGCCCGAGCGCGTCTTGGGCAGCTCGGGCGTCAGCAGCACCTGACGCGGCCGGGCCAGCCCGCCGATGCGCCGGGCCGTCAGCTCGCGCAGCTCGCCGACGAGCCGGACGCCGTCCTCGCCGTCGGTCGGTACGCCCGCCTTGATCGTCACGAAGGCGACGATGCCCTGGCCGGTGATCGGGTCGCTCGCGCCGACGACGGCGGCCTCGGCGACCCGGGTGTCCGACACGAGGGCGTGCTCCACCTCGGTCGTGGAGATCCGGTGGCCCGAGACGTTCATGACGTCATCGACCCGGCCGAGGACCCAGATGTCGCCGTCGTCGTCCTTCTTGGCCCCGTCACCGCTGAAGTAGACGCCGGGGAAGCGGTCCCAGTACGTCGCCCGGTAGCGCTCCGGTTCGCCCCAGATGCCGCGGAGCATCCCCGGCCACGGCTCGGTGACGACGAGGAACCCGCCCTCGCCCGGACCGGCCGGCGATCCGTCGTTGTGCACGACGTCGGCGCTGATCCCGGGGAACGGCGTCATCGCGGCGCCGGGCTTGGTGGAGGTCACGCCCGGAAGCGGGGTGATGAGGATGCCACCGGTCTCGGTCTGCCACCACGTGTCGACGACCGCGCAGCGTCCGCCACCGACGTGCGTGCGGTACCAGACCCAGGCCTCCGGGTTGATCGGCTCGCCGACCGAGCCGAGCAGCCGCAGGCTCGACAGGTCGTGCCCGTGAGGATGCTGCTCGCCCCACTTCATCAGGGTTCGGATCGTCGTCGGCGCCGTGTAGAGGATGGTGACGCCGTACTGCTCGACGATCCGCCACCAGCGGTCCTTGCCCCCGGCGTCCGGGACGCCCTCGTAGAGGACCGACGTGACGCCGTTGGCGAGCGGCCCGTAGACGATGTAGCTGTGCCCGGTGACCCAGCCGATGTCGGCGGCCGTCCAGAAGACGTCGGTCTCCGGCTTCAGGTCGAAGATGTACCGGCACGTCGCGTAACAGTGGGTCAGGTAGCCACCGGTCGTGTGCAGGATGCCCTTCGGGTTCCCGGTCGTGCCCGAGGTGTACATGATGTAGAGCGGGTGCTCGCTGTCGTGCGGCTCGGCGGTGTGCTCCGGGCTCGCCGCGTCGACGAGGTCGTGCCACCACACGTCGCGTCCCTCGACCCAGCCGACGTCCTGGCCCGTGCGCTGCACGACGAGGACCTTCTCGACGTCGGGGCACGACGCGAGGGCCTCGTCGACCGCCGGCTTGAGCGGGTTGACCGCGCCCCGTCGCCAGCCGCCGTCGGCGGTGACGACGACGTGCGCGTCGCAGTCGCGGATCCTCGTCGACAGCGCCGTGGCGGAGAAGCCCGCGAAGACCACGGTGTGCGGGGCCCCGAGGCGGGCGCACGCGAGCATCGTGACGACGGTCTCCGGGATCATCCCCATGTAGATGGCGACGCGGTCGCCCTCGTGCACGCCGAGGGAGCTCAGGGCGTTGGCCGCCCGGCAGACGAGGTCCTGCAGCTGCGCGTACGTGATGGAGCGGGTGTCGCCCTCCGGCTCGCCGACCCAGTGGTAGGCAACGCGGTCGCCGTGGCCGGCCTCCACCCACCGGTCGACGCAGTTGACGGCGACGTTGAGCCGGCCGCCGACGAACCAGCGCGCGTCGGGCAGCTCCCACTCCAGCACGGTGTCCCACGGCCTGGACCAGGTCAGGCCGCCGGCCTGTCCGGCCCAGAACGCGAGGCGGTCCTGCCGTGCGGTGTCGTAGACGTCGGGCTGCGCGTTGGCGTGGGCCGCGAGGTCGGGCGGCGGCGGGAACCGCCGGTCCTCGTGCAGCAGGACATCGAGCTCGGGACTGGTGGTCATGACGAACTCCCGGGATGGCAGGGTGCGGACCGGGCTCAGGCGAGCGAGCCCACGGGCATGACGGTCCGCTTGAACGTCGAGTTCGTCACGACGGCGAAGGACGTGTACCAGGCCATCAGCGCCGTGGCGACCCCGACCCACCCGCCGATCTTCGTGATGGTCGCGTAGTCGCCGTAGGCGCCGACCGCGAGCACGACGAAGGTCGCGAACAGCAGCACGAAGACGCCGAGCACGGCGAGGCTGACGCGCAGGGCCGCGACGATCATGTACCCGGTGAAGAACGCCCACGCGGCGAGGAAGAGCCCGGTCGCCGCCTTGGCCTCGCCGGCCCGGACGATGCCGGGCAGCAGGTAGCTGGCGTAGATCCAGTACGCGATCCAGAACGCGCCGTACGACGAGAAGGCCAGCGCCCCGAAGGTGTTGCCGCGCAGGAACTCCCACATGCCGGCGAGCAGCTGGGCCGCACCGCCGTAGACGAGGGCGAGGCTGAGCACGACCGGGGCCGCGGCCACGCCGATGAGCCCGGTGTTGACGATGCTGAGCACCATGGTCGTCATCGCGAAGGCGGCGAGGCCGAGCGCGGCCGGGTCCGCGATGCCGGAGGCGGCGGCCACGGCGGGCGTGGCCTCCATGCCGCGTTCGGGCGGGCCGGCCGTCTCGGTGGCGTCCGCCTGGGCGGGGTGGTCCGGGTGCCTGGGGTGAAGAAGGTGTGTAGCCATGATCCGGCCCCTCCAGAGGCCCTCTGCCGGGCGACACGGGTGGCAGATCCGTCAGGGCGACGTGTGGCGGGTCGGTCATCAGGGCGCACCTTGCGCAGCCCGACAGCACGAATCTACGTCCGTCGCGACGGCCCCACAAGATCGAGCCGAGGGCCCGACGGAGGTCCGACGAGGGCTGGCCTCCTGAGAGTTTCCTGACAGACTCTTTACCGGCAGCGGCGGTCCCGCTGACCCGGGCGTTCCTACGCTCGCTGGCTAGCGTCGCCCGATCGGGCGACGTGACAGCGAGAAAGGTCCACCCTCATGAAGCTCCGCTCACTGGCGCTGGCTGCCCCGCTCGCGCTCGTCGCCGTATCGCTCGCCGCACCGGCCACGGCCTCCCCGACCCTCGACGTCCGGGCCGGCTCGGCCTGCCTCGACCCTGCCGCGGTCGGCGCCCGCAGCATGCACGGAACCGCGAAGGACCCGCACGAGCTGACCGACGCGCAGGTCCGCGCCAACGAGGCGGCCCTCGGCACGGCCCTCGCGGCCAAGGGGATGAGCCTGACCTCCTCGGGCGCCGCCGCCCGTCCCGGCGGCGGTGCCGCGTTCACGAGCGCGACGATCGACGTGTACGTCCACACCATCACCAGCGGGTCGCAGGGCGCCATCAGCGCCTCGACGATCAACAGCCAGATCACGGTGCTCAACAACGCCTACAGCGGCACCGGCTTCACCTTCCGCCTCGCCGGGACCGACGTGACGGACAACGCCGCGTGGTACACGGTGAGCCCGGGCACCGCCGCCGAGCGCGCCATGAAGAACGCGCTCCACCGGGGCGGCAAGGCCGCCCTCAACCTCTACGCCGCCAACATCGGCGACGGCCTCCTCGGCTGGGCGACCTTCCCGAAGAAGAACCCCGGCACCCAGGACGGCGTCGTCATGCTCAACGCCTCGATGCCGGGCGGCTCGGCCACCAACTACAACCAGGGCGACACCGCGACCCACGAGGTCGGCCACTGGCTCGGGCTCTACCACACCTTCCAGGGCGGCTGCTCGGGCTCGGGCGACTACGTCGACGACACCCCGGCCGAGGCGAGCCCGGCCTACGGCTGCCCGACCGGCCGCGACACGTGCACGAGCCCCGGCCTCGACCCGATCAAGAACTTCATGGACTACACCTACGACTCGTGCATGAACGAGTTCACGGCCGGCCAGAAGACCCGCATGCAGGCCCAGTGGACGGCCTACCGCGCCTGACCTGCGACGATGTCGCGCGCCCGGCCGTAGACGCCCGGCTCGCCTGCGGCACATAGCATCCCGACCGAGGCCCCGCCAAAACGGCGGGGCCTCGGCATGTCGCCCGACGGGAGCGGCTACCGTGGGCGGCCTATGAGTTCAGGGGCCGCCTTCCACCTCCCACCCGCCTTCCCGGAGCGGGCCGCGTGGGGTACCGCGAGCAAGCTGCGCGCCTGGCAGCAGGAGGCCCTGGACCTCTACCAGGCCAAGTCCCCGCGCGACTTCCTCGCCGTGGCCACACCCGGCGCCGGAAAGACGACCTTCGCCCTGCGTGTCGCCACCGAGCTGCTCTCGGCCGGCATCGTGCACCGCATCACCGTCGTGGCGCCCACCGAGCACCTCAAGACGCAGTGGGCCGACGCCGCCGCACGCGTCGGCATCAGCCTCGACCCGAGGTTCAGCAACAGCATCGGGCGGCACAGCGAGGACTACCACGGCGTCGCCGTCACGTACGCGCAGGTCGCCTCGCGGCCGTCGTTGCACCGCGAGCTGACGACCTCCAGGCCCACCCTCGTCATCCTCGACGAGGTGCACCACGGCGGCGACACGAAGAGCTGGGGCGACGGCATCCGCGAGGCCTTCGAGCCTGCGGCGCGCCGCCTGTCGCTGACCGGCACCCCGTTCCGCTCGGACACCTCGCCCATCCCGTTCGTGCGCTACGAGCTCGACGAGGAGGGCGTGCTCGTCAGCTCGAGCGACTACGCCTACGGCTACGCCGAGGCGCTGCGCGACGGCGTCGTGCGACCGGTCCTGTTCATGGCCTACGGCGGCACGATGCGCTGGCGCACCCGCGCCGGCGACGAGCTCGAGGCGCGCCTCGGCGAGCCGATGACCAAGGACGCCGTGGCCAACGCGTGGCGCACGGCGCTCGACTTCAAGGGCGAGTGGATACCAGCGGTGCTCGCCGCGGCCGACAAGCGCCTCACCGAGGTGCGCCGTCACATCGAGGACGCCGGCGCGCTCGTCATCGCCAGCAACCAGACCCAGGCCCGGGCCTACGCCGCCCACCTGCGCGGGCTCACCGGCGAGTCCCCGACGGTCGTGCTGTCCGACGACCAGGGTGCGTCCAAGCGCATCGAGGAGTTCTCGAACGGCACGTCCCGGTGGATGGTCGCCGTGCGGATGGTGAGCGAGGGCGTCGACGTGCCGCGGCTCGCCGTCGGCGTGTACGCCACCTCGACCTCCACACCGCTCTTCTTCGCCCAGGCCGTCGGGCGCTTCGTGCGGGTCCGCCGCCGCGGCGAGACGGCGTCGGTGTTCCTGCCCTCCGTGCCGGTCGTCCTCGACCACGCCCAGCGCCTCGAGGAGCAACGCGACCACGCCCTCGACCGCAGGCCCAACCCCGACGACGTCGCGCAGATGTGGGCCGAGGAGCAGGCACTGCTCGACGAGGCCGCCCGGCCCGAGAAGGCGAGCGGCGACCTCGCCGAGGGACAGTTCGAGGCGCTCGAGTCCGAGGCGCACTTCGACCACGTGCTCTTCGACAAGCAGCAGTGGGGGATGCACGCCGAGGTCGGCTCCGAGGACGAGCAGGACTACCTCGGGCTGCCCGGCCTGCTCGAGCCCGACCAGGTCGCCCAGCTGCTGCGCGAGCGCCAGAGCAAGCAGGTGCGCAAGGCACCCAAGGACGCAGCCGGGCCGGTCCCCGTGGCCGCGCACCGCGCGCTCGCCGCGCAGCGCAAGGAGCTGAACCAGCTCGTCGGCGCCTACGCGAGGCAGAAGGGCTACCCGCACGCCAACGTCCACATGGACCTGCGGCGTGCGTGCGGTGGGCCCGACCTCGCCGCCGCGAGCAGCGACCAGGTCACCGAGCGGATCGAGAAGATCCGCCTGTGGCTCGTCGGCCGGCGCTGAGCCGTCACGCGGCGTTCACGAAGGCGGGCCGTGCTCATCGCCCCGTTCGTCGCCGGCCGCGGCTAGGGTCACGTCCGTCCCGCCTCGGCGGGGCCGACCCCCACACCACATCGTGACCCCGCGCGGCACCCCGGCGCGGCAGACAAGGACGACATGAGCACCGACCCGAACTCCGGCTCCCTTCCTGACTTCCTCTCCTCGGCGTCGACGCGCCGACAGCTGCTCGCGATGGCAGCGGTCGGTGGCGCGGGCCTGGCCACGGTCGCGGCCGCCTCGCCGGCCGGCGCGGCCGGCAGCGCGGGTCAGGGCCCGGGCACCGACGGCGAGATCGTCACCCTCACCGTGCTCGGCACCACCGACCTGCACGGCAACGTCTTCAACTGGGACTACTTCAACAACCACGAGTACGACGACAAGGCGCACAACGACATCGGTCTCGCCAAGGCGTCCTCGGTCATCAAGATGCGTCGGGCCGACCTCGGTGCCGCCGCGACGCTGACCCTCGACGCCGGCGACACCATCCAGGGCACGCCGCTCGCGTACTACTACGCCAAGATCGACCCGATCACCGGCGGGGCCACCCACCCGATGGCCGCGGCGATGAACCAGGTCGGCTACGACGCCGCCGCGCTCGGCAACCACGAGTTCAACTACGGCATCGACACCCTGCGCGCCTTCGAGAGCCAGCTCGACTTCCCGCTCCTGTCGGCCAACACCGTCGACTGGAACACCGGCGCCCCGGCCTTCAAGCCGTGGATCATCAAGACCGTCAAGCTCGAGGACCGCAAGCCCATCAAGGTCGGCATCCTCGGTCTCGTCACCCCCGGCGTCGCGATCTGGGACAAGGCCAACGTCGACGGCAAGCTCAAGTTCCCCGGCATCATCGAGCAGGCCAAGGTCTTCGTGCCGCGCCTCAAGGCGGCCGGCGCCGACGTCGTCATCGTCTCGTGCCACTCCGGCACCAACGGCAAGTCCTCGTGGGGCGACGCACTGCCGTACGTCGAGAACGCCAGCCGGCTCATGGCCGAGCAGGTCCCCGGCATCGACGCCGTCCTCGTCGGCCACTCGCACGTCGAGGTGATCGACACCGCCACCAACGCCCAGACCGGCAAGCCGGTGCTCCTCGTCGAGCCGTACTACTGGGGCATGCGGGTGGCCGAGATGACCCTCTCGCTGCAGAAGATCCGCGGACAGTGGCAGGTCGTCGACTCCGCGGGCCGGCTGTGGAACGCCAACGCGGTGCCCGAGGACCCGGCCGTCACCGGCGCCGTCAAGGCCGCCCACGAGAAGGTCCTGGCCTACGTCAACGGCGTCATCGGCTCGTGCACGCAGGCGATGTCGGCGGCCACCTCGCGCTACGAGGACACCCCGGCCATGGACTTCATCAACTTCGTCCAGGCCGACGCCGTCAAGAAGGCGCTCGCGGGCACGCCCGAGGGCGCGCTGCCGATGCTGTCGATCGCCGCCCCGTTCAACAAGCTCGCCTCGATCCCGCAGGGCGACGTGACGATCCGCGACGTGGCCGGCCTCTACATCTACGACAACACGCTGCTCGGCATCGTGCTGACCGGCGCGCAGGTCAAGGACTACCTCGAGAAGAGCGCGTCCTACTTCAAGGGCTACACGGGCACCGGCCCGGTGTCGGCCGACACCATCACCAACGCCGACGGCACGCCCGACTACAACTACGACATCATGGGCGGGCTCGACGCCGACCTGACCTACGACATCGACCTCGCCAGGGCGGTCGGCTCGCGCATCACGAGCCTCGCCTACGGTGGGGCGCCGGTCGCCCCCGACGCCCGCTTCGTCGTCGCGATCAACAACTACCGGCAGTCCGGCGGTGGCGGCTTCCCCGGCGTCACCACGGCCCCGGTCGTCTACAACCGGCAGATCGAGATCCGCCAGCTGCTCATCGACTGGGCCACGGCGAACAAGGTCATCGACCCGGCCACCTTCTCCAGCCTGGACTGGCGCCTCGTCAGCAACGGCGCGCCGATCACGGTCACCAACTCCTGACCCGGCACGCGAGAGGCTCCCACGACCCCGGTCGTGGGAGCCTCTCGCGTCGTGGGGAAGGTCAGGCTCCGAC